>JAJYMI010000026.1 GCA_021787125.1 Thermoplasmata archaeon
AAAGAATCCCGAGCAGATTCTGCAGCAAAAGCAACGTCATCGTCGGTAGCACTTGGAACTTCTGCAATACTAAGTCCGGTTGCAGGGTTGATGACTGGAATCTTCTCCCCACTGGAAGAATCTTTCCACTTGCCATTTACAAACATTTGATAAGTCATTATGTCACCAAGAGGAGTATGCATTTTTGTTTATTTAATTGTTTGGAAAATGGCTATACAGCGTCATAAATCGTTGAATTGCGCCGTCAATTTGCAGTCTAGAATTTTGAAAAAATATAAGAAGATTAAATCCAGTTGTGACCCTTTTTTCATCATCTTCTGGTAGACAGGTCTACGCATTATTCGTAGCTCATTTCTCCGTGTTCGCTCAGGTCCAGTCCCTTTTCTTCTTCCTCTGGGGTAACTCTCAACGGAGTTATCAAATTTGTTACTTTTAACAGCACATATGCTCCGACGAAAGAAAACGAACCTACCACCAAGATTCCAAATGCTTCCAGCAGAAACTGATGGGGGTTTCCGTAGAATAATCCATTTGGACCATTCGGATTAACGAGGGTCGTAGCGAACAGACCCGTTGCAAGGAGTCCCCATAGAGAGCCTGCTCCGTGACATGCAAATACATCGAGCGAATCGTCAAGTTTTGATCTGAGGAATTTCCAGTTTGAAATCATAAAACTGATTCCTCCGCCAACCAGGCCGATGACTATAGATGCCATTGCTGTTACATATCCGGCTGCTGGAGTTATTGCTACTAGTCCCACGACGGCACCTATAGCGATACCGGTGGCAGACGGTTTTCCCTTGATATACCACTCGACGAACATCCAGCTGACAGCAGCTCCGGCTGCTGCAAGGTTTGTGTTTACAATGGCTTGAACTGCGACTCCATCTGCGGCCAAAGCGCTCCCTCCGTTGAAACCAAACCAACCAAACCACAGAATGGACGCACCCAGTATAACGAATGGAACGTTGTTAGGTCTCGAATCTCTGTTTTCGTTGACGCCGATTCTTCTACCAAGAACCAGTGCTGCTGCAACCGCAGATACACCCGCCGTCAGGTGAACCACAAGTCCGCCAGCAAAGTCGACAACACCCATTGTGTGAAGCCAACCAGTTGGTCCCCATACCCAGTTTGCTACAGGTGAATAAATTAATGTTGTCCATAAGGCGATGAATATAAGGAGTGCTTTGAATCTAATCCTTTCGGCGAAGGCCCCAATTATCAGTGCTGGAGTAATGGCAGCAAATTTTAACTGGAACGCAAAGTAGAGAAGAGCTGGAATTGAGTTAGAGTAAGCCGCAATTGGAGACTGACCGATGTTGTTCAGGAAAAAGTACTCCGGACTCCCAATCAATCCATGTATGGAAGGAGCAAATGAGAGAGAGAATGCATAAAAAGCCCACAGTAGACTGACGAGAGCAAAAATGGTAAGAGTTTGAATGATCGTCGATGAAAGGTTCTTCCTTCTAACCAGTCCTCCGTAGAAAAATCCGAGGGCGGGTGTCATTATCATAACGAGCGCAGTCGCAGTTAAGACCCAAGCAGTATCTCCAAAACTAATGGCCATGAGACATTCCTCCGCTACTTCCATCTTCTGAAAGCGACTCATAAGTTAAGGCATCGTATCCAGACGTGGTCATAAATCTCATCTGGTAGCTCCCTAGGATACTTATAGTATTCTCAAGTCTGGTTTTAATATTGTAAATTCACTAAAGATTTTAAATTTGGACAAAATATAATATTCGTAGAACTTAATTATTTGAAGAAGATTCCGTAATTGAAATTTGGTGATCTATATTGACCGATACGGTCCTAATTAACAACCTATGGATGGTGTTCTCAGCACTGTTAGTGTTTCTGATGACGATTGCAATTGGCTTCCTCGAGTATGGTGAACTCGGGAAACACTTTTCGAACAGTCTTATGAAGACCATTTTAATTATGGGCGCGGCCCTTTTCTTGATGGCTTTTATTGGTTTCAACTTGGCTTTTGCACCGACGTATTATGGAATAATTGGTAATCCTACGTATAACGGTTTTTTCTTTGGAAATTTGTCCTCTAACGCATCTGCCGCAATAGAAGGGACTTGGTGGTCAATGACCTCTAAGTATTTTGGCACCGGCTTGACAACAGGAGCATATTTTCTCTACGAAACCGCATTTGCGTCAGTCACACTTGCTATAGTAGGAGTCGTCGCATTAAGAAAGATGAAACTCAGTGCATTTCTAGCATATTCAGTCATATATTACGTCTTGATCTGGACGCTTCCCGCAGCCTGGATTTGGAATCCGACAGGTTGGCTTTATAAGTTGGGAGTCAGAGACTTTGGGGGAGGACTAGTGGTCCATGCAGCAGCGGGAATCGCCGGACTTGCCATAGTCCTTAAAATCTGGAAGGAAGAAAAGGTCAAAGGGCACACCGAAAGTCCGCAAACCACATTATCGATCAACCCTACTTGGTTGACATTATCCCTTTTGCTTTTATGGGTCGGATGGTTCGGATTCAATGCGGGCAGCGTGCTTGCGTTCAACGGAGAAACAATAATCGTCGGACTGAATACTTTCCTAGGAGCCGCATCGGCATTCGTTTCGACTATGTTCCTCCGATTCTTGATCACGAAGAAAGATCCAGGGTATATGTATGCTGTTAATGGTATATTAGTCGGTCTGATTCTCATGTCACCCCTTTCCGGCTACATCAGTCCGGTTGTTGCAATATTGGTCGGTCTAATCGGAGGTCCTCTGTTTCTAGTCGGAGAGAGACTTATGACTAGGAAGTGGTTCAGCGATCCTATCGGTCTATTCCCGACGCATCTCATGATGGGGCTATTTGGTTTTTTAATGATAGCGTTCGTAGCTCAGAGTGGGTTTTCAGCCGCTTCTGGAGCTGCAAATCTTCCGAACGGGCTGTTGTTTGGAGGAGGACTTGCCGCGCTACGACAGCTTGAGGTGCAAGCTCTAGCCGTAGTTGTGGTTGCTGCATTTGTCTTCTCACTGAGCTATGTTGCACTCTGGACAATTGGGAAATTTACTAATGGGATTACGACTGATTACGACAAATCATTCAAAAGAACCGTTACCGTGGATACCCATAGCAATCCTATTGCTGCTATTTCTGGAACGAGAGACGGCAAGAAATGACCTCGTAAATTCTTAGGAAAACGGCATTCCAAATAACCACTGAAGTATAGACTTAGGTTAGATGGAAGGCAAATTAGAGAGAGTGCGGTCAGCCGTCATTTGAGTGATAGTTCCAAAACTCAACCTCAAGAATCAACTCTGGATCACTCGAAACTAGAGCTAGTGTTGTAGTATAATGAATAATTTCTAAATGCTTGAGGGGATGCCTTCTGCCTATTTTGATTTACGAACTGTACTACGTGGTCTGGTGTCCCAAACACATCCTTCGCCTTTAAGTCATTGTGATCAAAGGTGCACAGGTAGCTTCCTTTGATAACTCCAGTCAGCCTCTTGAGGTCTTCTAGGGCTCTGGTGTTGAAGTCTATGTCATACCAGCTCTTACCGATGTATGGAGGATCAAAATAGAAAAAAACACTCCCTCCGTCGTATGTACCGATAAGTTCTCTGAAGTCCACATTTTCAACGGTCCATTTAGAAATTCTTAGACTTATCTCCTTGTAGTTCGACAGAATTTTTAGTACGGAAGAGTAGCTCGACTTCTCTGATTTGGTACGATAAGTCGACCCCATCCCTCCAAATCCCACATTGAATTTGTAAAACGTTCTGAAGGCAGATTCAATGCTATTCTGATTTGTCACCTTTCCAGAGCCGAGCATTTCACCGTAACTGTCAAACCTATCTCGAGTAGAAGTCCACTTTCTCGCAACTTGGAGAAATTCATCGGAACCCGAATTGATCGCTTTGAAGAGATTGTATATTTCTCTGTTCAAATCATTAAAAACTATTTTGTCAGTATTGACATTTAAGGAAACAATTCCCGAACCTCCGAACACATCTACAAAGACAGACTTTCCAGACTCGCGGAACACCTTGTTTATGACCGGGACTAGGGCGTTCTTTGCACCTGGATACTTGATAATTTTATTATTGGACACGCTCTCTCCAGCCAGTCACCAATTCTTGTGAAGCCACAAGGGCAGCTTGGAATTCGGCACATCAATACCGGTGTACCCGTCAATGAAATCTGATTCTATCATTTTAGACCCTGGTTCTGGTAATGACCAGATCTCAGTTCATAAGTTTTGACCGCTTCCTTATCCATGTTCAGGAAAATCATTTGAAAGACTCCCTTCTCCTTGACTACTTCCACAGTTTCTTCTCCGAGGTTCTTCAGGTAGAACCGGATCTTTCCCCTGAATCCAGCATCTACAAATCCGAAGCTAGCCACCACTCCCTTTCGCGCGTATGACGATCGAAGGAACATCATCGATCCCATAAATCCGGGGAGTGAGACGGACTCTACAGTTTCGACCTGGGCGCCTTGATTTGGAGCAAGTACCACTCTATCTGTCACACTGAAGTCATAACCGTTGGGAGTCAGTTTGGCTGGATCGAAGGGGTCAATAGACATCGTACCCTGCTGGATAAGATCCAAGATTGTTCCATCAGATACTATCATGCACAAAGAAAACTTTTATGTTTAAAATATTTGTCAAATGATGTTTGATGAAGAAACCGTTAACGCTTTTTCAGGAGGATACAGGGTTTCGGAGTCCGGAGTCAATACTCTGTTCGGACTTCCAGCAGTTTCAAACCTAAAGAAAATCATAGCAATTCCAGTATCTCTCTCGATGAGTGCTTTGGTTAAGAAAGGCGGTGCTGTTGCGTGGCGCGGTGGGAACACTGTGGAACTACCATTCGAGATGTCCAAGCTCTCCAATGATTGGTACGATCCTATCAAACTAATGACCAACATAGCGATTCAGCGGGGATGGATGAATGCACCAACTATTCTCGTGGAAGAGAACCTCAAGTACCAGCTGTCCTTGGGTTATTACTCGGCGTTCGTGGATCTACTCGTCCAGTCCTTTTCACTGGTCAATGACATAACACTCAGTACCTCAGAGTTCATGCAAATCAGTGGCGAGATTCAAGATAGAATCCAGGGGCATCATTATGAGCACGAGACTATTGCAAGGAAACAGGGGAAGGAAGGGAATCTTCTCTTCTACGATGCCTCATCTAAGTCTTTCAAGAACGAAACAGTCAGTTTTGAACCTTTTTCAATGTTTCTCATTTCAGAAAACTCACTGAGCCCAAACCAGAACTTTTTGAATTTTCGAAAGAGCTTTAAGAAATTCAATGACGGGAATATGATGAACAGGGATCCATCGTCTCTTGGATATCCCTTCGTCGGAATCAGAAATCATCTAAGTGTGGAGGAAGAGACCTATGGTCGCGCCATGGAATCGTTCTACAGCAACGACATGGAGTCATTCGTTTCTATCATATCTCAATTTTCACAGTCCCTGGGATACAACCTTGGAGTGCTATCGGATTTCCAAAGGACCATGGCTAAGCTTCTAGAGAAATATTCCGTGAAAACATTCATATTTAATGTCAGTGAGCATTCTGGCTCACTTTTGGTCTTTGCCGATTCTCAGGAACTCTCAAAGATTAAGGACAATGCAATAAGAGACTACTACAACCTGGTCAATAGGACCATCAAGTTCGACGAACTGCAGATTTCAAATGGTTCGACCACCGAATCTATCCGTAGTTAATAATTTCCTAGTGGCATGCAAGCGTTTCTGCCTTGGAGTAGGTAAAATATTAGTATTCACCTTAGAATGAGGGATAATGCCTCTATTCGGAACTAACGGAATTAGGGGAATACTGAATGAAAGCATAACTCCAGAATTAGGTTATAAATTTGGAATGGCAGTCGGAACATATTATGCTGATCAAGAAATCGCCCTTGCATACGACAACAGGACTACTTCTCAGCTACTAAAGCGTATGGCAGAGGCTGGTCTATTGAACTCTGGTAAAAATGTTGTAGATCTTGGCATGGTACCCACTCCCGCAATCCAGATATATTGCAAGTTGAAGGAAATCCCAGGAGTCATGATAACTGCTTCCCACAACCCTCCGAATTTCAATGGCTTCAAAGTAATCGCCAAGGATGGCTCTAATCCGGGAAAAGTTGAAGAGTCCAGAATTGAAGAGTCGATTTTAGGAGAAAGATTCAACAGGGCAAAGTGGGATAATGTAGGCCTATCGAGGCTGGATGATGCAGTTCTACCCTATTTGAGGGAGATAATCAAGAACGTTGACCAAGGGAGGATAAGGAAGATGCGCTTCAGGGTGCTGGTCGACTGTGCAAACTCCACGACTCTTGCTACTACGCCTCCGTTGCTCAGACAATTGGGAGTAACATATGTCAGCGTAAATGCGAATTCGGATGGTTTCTTCCCTGGTAGAGGATCGGAACCAACTCCCGAGAGCATTAAGGATCTGATATCGTTTGCTAAGAGTGTCCGGTTTGACTTGTCGGTAGCACACGATGGGGATGGGGATCGTGCGGTATTTCTTGACGAACGAGGCGAAATGATAGACGGGGACAAATTTGTAGCTCTGGTCGCGGATCACATTCTTGAGAGACAGAAGGGGGATCTTGTTTTTCCAGTGGCTTCTAGTTTTCTTATAGATAGGATAGCAGAAAAGCACGGAGTAAAAGTGATAAGGACTCCTGTAGGCGCACCAATAATTTCGGATGTTCTGACAAAGACTAAAGGAATAATGGGCGGAGAAGAAAATGGAAAGGTAATCTTGCCTCACTATCTCAATGGAGGAGATGGTGGTCTGTCCGTCGCACTAGCATTGGATATAGTCTCCTCTAGAGGAAAAGAAATTTCAAGCCTAATCAAGGAACTCCCCGATTACAAATTGAAAAGAATCAAACTCCCTAATAGGCCGGATTTTGAGAGCATCAAATCGAAAATTAGAAGTCATTATTCTAAAATGAGTGCTGATGAAATGGATGGACTGAGATTGGTCGAGAGAGATAGCTTCATTCTTCTAAGGAAATCCGGTACAGAACCTGCAGTAAGGATTTACCTCAGTTCAATGAACTCTGAATGGATCGATAGTCGGGAGAAAGAGATAATGAAGCTTATCGGTCCGAATTGAACTATGAGCATACAAAAGTCTTAAATTGTCTTCCAGTCTCTATAATTATGCAAATAGGCATTGAGGGAGTCGCGAAGAGGGCTGGCCAGAGAATCAAGACCATTTCAGAAGTCTTCTATCCTCCTATAGACATTTCAGAGGAAGGGGAAGAAATCCACATATATCTTGATCTCCCGGGATTCAAAAAAGAAGACGTGAGAATAATCAGTTCAAAGACCGGACTGAAGGTATCCGGAAAGAGAAAAAAGAACGTGGAAGGAAAAATGATTTACGAGGAAAGAGTCGAAGAGTTCTCCAAGTTCATCAGGGTAATCAGTGAGTTTGAGTCTGATTCCATCAGGGCTAAAATGGAAAATGGTGTCCTGGAAATTGCAGTGAAGAGAAAAGAAGTCAAGACCGTTCCGATAAGTTAACGCCTGAATGAAAGAACTGCGAATAAAGCCCCGCCTGTTAGTAACAGAAGTCCGTAGATGGTAGTAGCTGTGAGAATTGCTCCGGATACCATGAAACCGGAGGCAACAATTGCGCTAGGATAGTTTCTGTCTCTCTTTCTTGGTTGGATCCTTGTTGCGTTCTTAATGAGTTCCGGAATACTCAAGTAATCGCTCACGATCTTCTGTATTCTATTTGGCAGTTCGAATATTCTCCTCTTCAGTATCTTGTATGTTGCCTTTTCTTCCTTCATAATATCGACAACCACGTCCACGAAATTGAAGTTTGAATCGAGGGTCTTGCAAACTCCATCTAGTATCACCGACATCCTTGCGAATAGAGCCAAGTTGTAAGGCAATCTGAACGGAAATCTGAACAGTACTGTGTTTGCCCTATGTACCAGTTCTTGATACTCAATCCTATTGATCTCCTTCCCCCCTAGGTCCTTGAAAATCGTGCTCAGCACTTCCTCCATAAATCTCCTATCTGCCAGCGGGTCTACAAGATCAATATCAACCAGTACGCTGAGTAAGCGTCTTGCATCAAGAGTGGAGAGATAGTAATACCCCATCAGCAGTTTGTCTCGCATGTCTTCGGACAGTTCAGACGTCATCCCGTAATCCAGTAGTACCAGTTTCTCACTCTTGCTCCAGCCAAGATTCCCAGGATGTGGATCTGCATGGAATCTGCCCTCTCTCAGGGCTAGTCGCAGGAACAGTTCATCGATGATCTTCGCTAATTGAACTGGGTCAGCGTTGTTCCGCTTCAGCTCCTCAACATCGGTAATCTTGATGAAATCCACGTATTCCATTACTAGGACCCTTGACGTTGAGATCTCTTTGAATACCTTTGGGACGATTACTTCCAACTCTAGATCAAGCTCACTAATCTTGTCACGAATGATTTCGATGGACTCTGCTTCTCTTTTATAGTCCAGTTCCAGCTCCAAACTGGACAAGAACTGTTCAGCAAAAGCCGACAGAGAAAACGTCTTTCCTGTATATCTCTCTAGTAACCCAATGAAGGCTATGACCTTGTCCTTGTCTCTCCGTATCGTCTCTTGAATGTTAGGCCTGTTTACCTTGACTGCAACGACACCGCCCATGTACCTCGCCTTGTATACCAGACCTAAACTAGCTCCAGAGACTCCAGATTGGTCAAAATCTTCGAACACTTCACCGATCTTTCCTACCTCTTCCTCGATTAGAGCCTTCACTGGCTCAAAAGGTGGCATCGGAACAGAGTCTTGAAGATCAGTCAGGGATTCTATAAATTCCTCTGGGATAACGTCTCGTCTGGAAGATAGTAGTTGCCCCAGTTTTATGAAAAGTGGTCCGGACTTTATCATAGTGTCTCGCAACTTTATTGCTTCTCTACTGCTCCGTTGCCTGTCCGGAGGCTTCCCAGTCTTTTCTAGAGTTCTTTGATAGTATCGTAGATATCTAGCTCTTGGAAGGTATCTGAGTGCTACTCCTAATCCACGTAGTTTCCCAGTCAGAGTCATTGTCGCATGAAGCCAATCAAGTGTATAATGATATTCGACCCTTATTTCTCTCCACTAAAAGGACTATCAATTCCACTCCATTGCACAGGGCCATATGTTCTAAGTGCAAATTTCGTCAAAGGCTTGACGGAATTGAAATGAAAAGTTATTATCTGTTTGCAGATATAGGCAAAAGGTACGAATGGAGACCTTGACTTTAGTCGGCTGCCAGTTTGGTGACGAGGGTAAAGGAAAGATCATAGACCATCTTTCCAAGGATTTTGACATGACGGTGCGATTTAACGGAGGAGAAAATGCTGGTCACACCGTAGTGGTCGGAGATAAAACTATAAAATATCACCTCGTACCGGCAGGGTTCCTGAGGGCCAGAACTGTGGTGATCGCCAAGGGCGTCGTTATCAACCTTAGGCGCCTTATAGAGGAACTGGAATTCTTGAAAACATTCAGATCCAACTTCGATTTAAAGATTTCAGACCTTGCACACGTGGTAACGGAGTTACACTTCAAGAGGGACAGCTACCTCGAGCAACTAAGAGGAGAGGGAAAGATTGGTACCACGCTTAAAGGCATTGGCCCTGCTTACGAGTCAAAATTTGGGAGATACGGCATAAGATTAACCGACTTTAGAAATCCGGACGGCCTTAAAAGGCAGCTCGCTTTGATGAGTAAAATATATCAAATACCGTACGAAGAGGGGTACGTTGACAATCTAATGTCGGATTACGAGCGATTAGAACCATATGTCTGTGACACAAGAGCTTATTTGGAGGAAGAGTTAAATGGTGGTAAGAAGGCATTATTCGAGACCGCAAACGGAACTTTTATAGACATCGATTCAGGCACGTACCCGTTCGTCACTTCTTCCTACACCACATCCGGCGGAGTGACCGTTGGAACCGGACTTTCGCCGAAGTACTTTACTAAGTTCCTAGGTGTAGCCAAAGCGTATACGACAAGAGTAGGTGAGGGAATGTTCCCGACGGAGCTGAGTGGACCTGAGGCAGACAGACTCAGGAAACTCGGTAACGAATTTGGTACGACTACGGGGAGACCTAGGAGAGTAGGCTACCTTGACATTCCAATGCTTAGAAAGGCGGTCAAGCTGAATTCGCTTGACTATCTAGCGCTGACAAAAGTCGATGTTCTAGGAAAGATGGATGGAATAAAGGTTGCCGTCTCGTACGAGTCGAATGGATCAGAGATCAGAGAATTCGATCCTGCCACCACCCCAGACAAGGTCAACTACGAAACATTTGCCTCTTGGTCAAACGACCGGAGCAAATTAAACGAGTACATCGAATTCATTCAGGATGAGTTAAGAGTTCCAATTGTTTTAATAGGGGTTGGAGAGAAGAGGGACGCAATAGAAACAAATGGACAAATCGCATTCTGAAGTCATCCTACGGTGTTACCTGCACTCTTATATGAATGGCTCTATGTCAGGCAAATTGCGGAATATTTATAGACAGAGCCTTATTCGTTAAATGGTGAAGAGACACTTTCTTTCCAAGCGAGAAACCAAGGAATACAAGGAGCTCCTAGACAGTTTTGGAATTTCAGTAGAATCGAAGACGCTTGAGATCGAGGAAAACGATCACTCGATCATATTTGATGGCCCAGTCCCTATACTAGTAAAGTTCCAAGAGAAGTGGCTCCCGACTCTGAAAATTATGAAATCTAAGAATTTCCCAAAGGTGATAAT
The DNA here is from genome assembly GCA_021787125.1 of Thermoplasmata archaeon. Classification (GTDB taxonomy): domain Archaea; phylum Thermoplasmatota; class Thermoplasmata; order Thermoplasmatales. Next base: position 10,752 of record JAJYMI010000026.1, read on the forward strand.
AGACCAGGGTGCGTACGAAGGCATCAAGAATGGAGCCAATCTGTACGCTGCAGGTGTAAAGAACGTGGTAGGAATTCTCAGGAAGGGCCAGACTTGCATCATAGAGGATGCAGTAGGTAGACAGGTTGGATCCGCGTCGGTTGAATCTGAAGGAGCCGATATTCTAAACAAGGTTCGTGGTTCTTACCTTAAAGTCTATGAGCTTTACAAGTGATCGTTTCAAGACGTTCTTTGCATAGAAGTAAAATTACGATCAGTCAAACTTTGATTTAAAAGTTAATTAGCCTTGCATCACTTAAGACTTGTGAGATTTGTTGATCTTCATCAGGATATGGGAATCACCTCTCAGCGTACAGACATAATTTCCACCACCGAACAATCCAGCCTAAATGCAATTAGCAAGTTTGAGGACGCAGTAATTTTCGGAGTCAGTTTTCCCCACATCAGTGTCGTAAACGACAGGGCTGAAGAATTATCGAAACAGTATGGTTTTCCTGCAAGGGCTACGGTTGCGCTATGGGATGACCTGATGGAGCAACTCAAATTTTACAAGCACTTGGAGAGAAAGGGGCTTATTTCGATAGTGCTGAGTGGTTCTGACATCAGCAAACGTGGAACAAAGATCCTCCTGAGTTTAGAAGGAACGGACTGTCTCAGAGACCCATACGATCTGTACTTATTGCACGATTTAGGCCTAAGAGCTATGGGTCTCACCTGGAATTACGATACTAAATTCGCAGCGGCTGCAATGTCAAAAAAGGACTATGGACTCACTGGTTTTGGGAATGAAGTAGTAAAAATTGCAAATGATCAGAACATCATAGTTGATCTAGCACATGCCAGCAGAAACACCATTCTCGACACCTGTGCAACAACTAAGAAACCCGTTATTTCTTCTCACGGTAATGCCAGAACAATATTCGACCATGTCAGAAACCTAGATGATGATTCAATAGAGGCAATAGTTAAGACAGGAGGCGTTGTTGGTATCACAGCAATCAAGTCGACACTTAGCAAGGATCCGTCAATAGATGACCTTGTAAAACACATGGAATACGTTGGTGATAACTTTGGGTGGGACCACGTGGCGCTTGGAACCGATTTCTTGGGCGTAGATGAGACTCCAAAGGGGTTTGAGAACGTGTCGAAGATACAAGATCTTGCTGACAGGCTGGGATCGCATGCAGTTCAGGTAATGTGGGATAATCCACTGAGAGTTATTAATAAAATAATTCCACCCTGAACTCACGGGCGAACTGCTGGGCGGGATTGAGGCTATCAGGACTTCATAAGGTTGAGCTCGTTCTTCTTTTTGGCTTCGATTGACTTCCCTGTTATCTCCAGGTTGCAGCTGGCATGCGAAGAACACCAGCGTGAGCACTGCTCTGCTACTTCTACAGATTCATAATGGAGATGACAGATTTCGCACTCATAGACTTTCAAGTTAGTCCCAATCCATCAGTCAGATAATTCACTCTTATATAATTCTAAGGACCAAACGGTTCACAGTTCTTCTATAGAAACTTGAGTGCCTCGCGTCCCTTCATTCCTTCCCTAATTCCCGCCTCCCTCGCCTTTGCACTTATCTTGATGACATCCTTGTTTAGGAGGTCCTCGAACGAATTTACTCCAGATATAGATGCTGCAACTGCTCCAGTCTTGTCGGCCGCTTCCATGTTTAGATATCCACACATCAGGAAACCCTTCTTGCCATTTATGACGACTATGGGGGCTGGTTTCGTTTCTATTTTGACTCCAGTGTATATCTCTCCGTCTATAGGTAAGTTCTCAATCTGTATCATATTCTCCTATACTCGTTTGATATATTATAGGTTGATGTCTGTATGGATATGATATGCTCTCCCAGGACAGTTCTAGCTTCCTGAGATAATAATTCTTGTCGTATCTGTTCTCGAGGCTCTCAACATCTACGATACCCTTTCTCTCATCTAGTACAAACAACGATATCTTGTCTCCAGGCACAGCATTCTTTGCCCTCTCCATTGCCCTCTTTCTTATTCCGTTGACTTTGTAGTATTCAGTTCTACGTGTTGCAACTATAGACACCTTAAGGTCAGAGTCATCAACTCTACCGTTTATCAGTCTATCCTTGTACGAATCGTATATCCTTTTGACTTCACTGTAGTGTTGATGAAAGTCCACTATCCTAGAAATGCCGGAATAGACCTTCAGTATGTCTTCCTGCATCTCCTTGCATATGTTTGGAAAATCCGTTCTCCGTAGCTCTATTCCTCTCACCTTTAATTTTCCATTATCCATCAGCCCAAAGTATCTGTTCAGGGCCCCACTGCCGTCTCTAGCCGGAAGGAAAACAATCCACTTATAGAATCCCTCCAGTGAAATTTTCAGTCTGCTCATCTCTTCTATCTTCCGCATCACCTCTTTTACGTTCCCATTGCCCTGTAGCCAGAGTGAGTCTACAATTCCATGGATGACCCTGAACCCTTCGCCTTGTGCTATATTAACGCTCTCCGTCAGTATTTTTCTTCCAAGACAGGTAATCGATTCATGAACTTCTATCCTGCCAAACTTTGCATTCTTGTAACCCGTATAGCCGAATGAGGTCAAGAGGAGCCACTTGAGCACAGCATCCCTTCTCCCGAACCTCTCATCCAAGTTCTTCTTGCTCTTGTAGTACAGCCGGAGATCGAGTAAGTCCGACAGGAAATCGGATAGTATCCCCCTCCTGTCTAGGCAGATTTCATATCCGAGGTCATCTATTCTCATCGATTTCCTGCACTTTGCGTTGATAGTTTCTGGTGAGAGATTGTAGTTGACAATTATGGATGGGTACATCGAACTGAAGTCTATCTCATAGACTCCCTCATACACACCAGGTACAGGTTGGAGGTACAGTCCACCCCGGTCTGCGCTTATGAACGTATCTAAGTCCTTTATCATCTCATGATCGTCTTTGTACAGAGGGATCATTATTCCCTTCTCCAGAGATTTCCTCACCTCATACGATGATACCGCAGTCCCCGGAGTGATTCGTGCGGAGTGGAATAGAGGCAGAGAGGTAATTTTAGAGATGGTCGTCAGTCCCTCCAGTCCCCCCTCGCTGAATATGAATGATGTATCTCTGTCGACATGCGGTATCCCATAAACATTGAATCCGCTCGCTCTGTGACTGATCCTTCCGTACGAAGTGAACGTCCTCTCCCTGCTTCTCGATGATCTAGCCGAATACCCCCGGATTCTGGCATTCGCAAAAAAATCTGGAAAATTCCTGTCTCCACCTTCAGAGACAATAAGATTGGCATCCTTCAGGTTTGAGAAGAAATAGTCGAACGAAGAGGGGAGGTTGGTGAACAGTTCACCGTTGATTTCAATCTCTTCGAGAGAACTGATGAATTTTATATCGAGGATGTTGAGGTCTGGTATTTCAAAATCCATTCTCGTCTCATCACCAAAGAAGTGGAGGTTGTTCTTGACCATGAACGACTGGACGATGTTTATGTCCGCATTATAGACCTTATAGTCTCTGAAATTCCCTATCTTTTCTATCGCCAGAATCAAGTCTCCTACTCTATTGGGTGGAAGAGTTATACTCACTACCTTTTTTCTCGAAAAAATGTCTTCATGCTCCTCCAGCTTCCACTTTATCCAGGGTACCAGATCTATTTCATCAGTCAGCTTCTCTAGCCGCTCTCCAGTTACATATATGGTGTGCTCGTAATTCCATCTCTTAATATTTTTGTCTTCGTCTATGGTGTATAGAGCTTTTCCGCCCCAGGCATCTATGATCATTTAAATTCTTTTTTTATTTCTATCAGCACAAAGAGAAGAAAAGAGAAATAAGGATCCAGGCTCGTTATAGAACCCTCTGGAATGTGAAGTTTGGTATTTTGGATGAAGTCTTCAACTATCTCCCTATCACGACTGTTCATCAATCTTTCTGCCTTTCTTATCTCTTCTGTTATGCTCTCTATTTCCATTCTAAGGCTAGGGGTGTTTCTTCCCATCTCTTAACGACCTCAAGTATCTTCCTGTGGAATACGTTGTCTAACCATGGTGGCCTGAATTCTTCATCTCCAACTAGATATACTATGTTGGGTGCCTCTGTCCGTCTTGATATCCATTCTAGTGCGTTTGATATGTTCAGCAACACGTCTTCTTTCCACTCCTTCAATTCAGAGAGTCTAACCACAATGAAAATAGAGAAATCGTCATAGTAAAAATCCTCTACTATGGTTTTTTGGAATTGGTACATATTGAGGATCCTCTGTATGTATAACTGATCCCCGAGTTTCCTCTTTAGATAATGAGCATCTACAAACACCCCGTCTCCAAGGAGCAGGAGAGTCTTTCCATAGCTATTTACAAAATCTTCCAAGAGAATTGAGTTAAATTCCTCCATTTCCATGAGGTATGAATGTCTTGGATTTGCTCTGAACATATATAAAAATCGGTGTGTCGATATTTTAACTTTATAGCTCTCGATAGAAAATGAAATAATTGAAAAAGTGAATCTACTACAAAAGCTCATAAACAAAGTCGAACTTCAACAGAACAATGATAGAACTTGTTCCAATGAGCCAAGTGGACCTAGAGGAATACCTGAAGACAGCTGTACAAAATTATGCTAATGAAAAGGTCAAATCAGGAAACTGGAGACAGGATGAAGCATTTGAAAGGTCAAAGAAAGAGTATGACAAGCTCCTCCCGGATGGAATAAAAACCAAAGGACACCATCTCTTCACGATAAAGGACAGAGTTACAAATCATAAAGTAGGGATGATATGGGTTGGAACAGGTAATACGGACAACGAGATAGACGGAGCCTGGATATGGGATTTCCTGATAGACGAAAGGGAGAGAGGGAAGGGGTTCGGCAAAGAGACCATGAAGGCATTAGACGATGTGCTCTCTAGTCTGGGACAGAAAAGGATTTCATTGCAAGTATTTGGACACAACGAGGTCGCAATAAACCTCTATAAGAAGTCTGGATACAGGGTCACCAACCTGGTAATGTCCAAAGATGTTGAGCAGTAACAGATCAACGACTGGATATCCGTAACACTGAAGACCTTGGACAGCTGCTGTTCACTCTCGAGATTTCTACACAATCTTGATACCTATACTTCTCTAGTCCAGCCGTAAAACTGGCTGAATCCGGCCGTATTCTTCCCATTTCTGGTCTGCCTTTCGCGATAACTTTTGCTTAACCGTCATGCAACCCAAAAAAGAGGCTACAGCTGCTAGTTGGAGAAAAGGAAAATAAAAAATAAAAGGGATAAAGTATGCCAGTGGCTCAGTACCAGCCACGTACTTTCATTGCTTTTGCTACTCTATCAACTGCCAGGATGTACGCTGCCATTCTGGGATTCGTGTTGTATTTTGCCATCGTTTCCGTTGTCTCCCAGAAGCTCTTCGATACCTTCCTGTCGAGCTTGCTGTACACCTCGTCAATGTCCCAGTAGAATCCGTTTATGTTTTGGACCCACTCGAAATAGGACACTATAACTCCACCGGAGTTTGCGAGGAAGTCTGGTATGTCGAACACCTTGTTCTTGGCAAGAATTTCGTCTGCATCTGGTGTCGTAGGGCCATTTGCCAGTTCCAGAATGATCTTTGCTTTTATGTTGGTTGCATTCTTTCCAGTGATCTGGTTTTCTAGGGCAGAGGGTACAAGGACGTCAACTTTCAGCTCGAGCAGCTCTGCATTGGAGATCTCTTTTGCTCCCTTGAATCCAACGACACTGCCTGTCTTCATCTTGTGCGCCTTTACGGCCACAAAATCAAGTCCATCTGCGTTGTAGATTCCTCCCTTGCTGTCGGAAACTGCAACCACTTTGGAGTGGAACATTTCAGTTATGAGCTTGTGCGCAAACTCTCCTGCGTTTCCAAATCCTTGGACCGCAACCGTTGCCTTTCCAAGATCAACGTGGAGGTGTTTAGCTGCCTCTCTCAGAATGTACATTCCTCCCCTTGCAGTGGCGTCTCCTCTTCCAAGTGAGCCGCCGATCTCAAGTGGCTTGCCTGTAATGACGCCAGGAACGTTGTAGCCCTCCATGACGGAGTATTCGTCCATCATCCAGGCCATTATCTGCGGTGTTGTGTAGACATCCGGTGCAGGAATATCGATATCAGGGCCTATGTACTCTCCGATTGCCCTTACGTATCCTCTCGAAAGTCTCTCGAGCTCTCCTACGCTAAGTGTTTTTGGATCGCAGATGACTCCTCCCTTGGCTCCGCCGTACGGAATGTCTGCCAGTGAGACCTTCCACGTCATCCAGGCAGCCAGGGCCTTGACCGTCGAAAGACTCTCCTGCGGATGGAATCTGATTCCTCCCTTGGTAGGTCCTCTCGCAAAATTGTAGTGAACTCTGAATCCAGTGAAGACTTTCGTAGATCCATCATCCATCCTCACGGGAATCTGAACCTGAACCATGCTCAATGGCTCTCTCAAAATGGCGTGAGCCTGCGGGTCCAATTTCATTATTCCGGCTGCTTCATCCAGCTGCTTTTGTGCAATTTTAAAGGGGTCGAGTTCTTCTGGTTTTTTATCACTCTTAGGTTGTTGCATCATCGTTTCACCTATAATGCGCTAGGATATTGCATTTTAATTCATAAAGGTTGTTGATTAATCGCAATTAATCTTATTTGACCAGGCTGTAGACTTCGGCATTCACAAAGATTATTTTGTCCTTCAATATAGAGAGTCATGAAGGTAGACTTCTGGTTTTCAGAACTTCAAAACGAAGATGTCAAGTTCGGGGTGAGGGTTAAATCCCACCTCTTCTCCAAGGAATCAAAATATCAAAAGATAGATGTCTTTGACACAGACTTTTATGGAAGGGTAATGATCCTTGACGGTTGCTTCATGATTACCGAAAAGGACGAATACATGTACCAGGAGATGCTTTCCCATCCCGCCATGGTGTCTCATCCAGATCCGAAGAACGTCTTGATCATTGGTGGAGGTGACGGTGGGGTAGCGAGGGAGGTTCTTAGATATCCGGTGGATAGCGTGGACTTGGTTGAGATAGATGAGGATGTGATTGCAGCCTCTAAGATCTATCTCCCGAACATAGCGGCTTCATTCAGCGATAAGAGACTTAGAGTCCACAACATGGATGCATTTGAATTTGTGGATACTGACAGGAGCTACGATGTAATACTGGTTGATTCTACTGATCCCATAGGATTTGCGGCATCGCTCTTCTCCGATGTTTTCTATATGAAGGCAAAGAGGCTACTGAGTGCGGGCGGGATTATTGCAACCCAGAGCGGTTCTCCGTTCATGAATCCCGATTTCATAAGGAAGGCATACAGGGGACTTACCGGACACTTCAAGACCGTGAAACCGTATCTATCGTTCGTTCCGTCCTACCCCTCAGGGATGTGGTCCTACGTCATGGCATCCAACGGAAAAATCGAGAAGCGGCGTGATTTCAAGGGCAGATACATGAACAGCGAGGTTTATCAATCGTGTTTCGTGCTTCCTGAGTTCGTGAAGAAAACTCTCGAGGGTTGAGAGCACAGGTTATCCCGGCAGTCACTTTAATCTAAATTGACTCTTCTTTTCCTCGTATTTCTTCCTGAAGGATGGTCCCAGTCTTATTGATATCAAGTCGAGGTCCTTTGCATTCTTGACAAATGTGGCTTTGCTGTCAGTAAATATGAGTTCCTCAAATTTCCTTCTCTGATAGACTGTTGTCGCGAGGAGATATATGAAGTACAGGAGGCCTGCAAGAGAGAGGACGAAAACGTAGTCTCTCCAGTCGCCTATGTAGAGGATGAATGACTGGAGGTTGAGCGGCAGGGAGCTTAGGCCATAAAAAAAGTCTGCAACGGTGACGATGAATAGGAAGAGGGTTATCGCAAGCATAACCAGCGAGATCGGAATCTTGAACTCCTTGTACTTACCGCGTTCCATCACACTGGATTTTAAAGGGCTATATTGTCTTTTTCTTGAGAAATTCAAGGAAGGCCATGGTAGCTTTTGATCTGTGGGATACTGAATTTTTACCTTCTGTTGTCATTTCTGCATAGGTCTTATCCTGTTGGTCGGGGATAAATATTGGATCGAATCCAAAACCATTGCTACCGCGCATCATATCGCTGATCTTCCCACTGGTTTTTCCCGAAAAGAGTTTCAGCTCTCCGTTATAGTACACAATACAGGTCCGGAATTCTGCATTCCTGTTCTTATCTCCCTCCATCAATTTTAGGACGCCTCTGTTCCCCAGTGTCCTGTTGACGTATGACGAGTATACACCAGGGAAACCGCCGAGAGACTCGATAAAGAGTCCAGAGTCGTCGATGAAAAAGTCACCTGCGACCACACCCTTAAGATAGTTCGCAGATCTCTCAGCGACTTCTTCAATGGTATCGAGCTGTTCTTCAGGGTAGCTCATTAGTAGAAGTTCCATTTCCACTCCCACAGAGTCCATTATGGCCTTGTATTCGGCATATTTTCCCCTGTTTGAGGTGACCAACTTCAAGTGTATCTTCTCCTATCTTCGATCTCCGAAACCTTCTTCAAGACTTGATCATACCGTGAAAATTTCTTGTACCCTTTAAGAAACCATCTGAACGAATCCCCCTTTCCCAGAGTCGTCAGTGATTCTTTCATGAGGTGAACGTCCACTCCCATATCCTCCAGCTCAGCATCTAGTTCGCCCATGGATGGGTCTATGAGGTATACCTCATCAGAAACTATAATATTTCCTAGGTTCAGGTCCCCGTGACAGATTCCCTTGCGATGAATGGTTGCGACGATTGTCCCAACTCTCTCCAGAGTAGAATCGAAGTTTTGATCAGATGTGAGTCGACTGAGCACCTCTCCTTCTAGCCTGCTCAGGACGAGAGAGGAATCGGTCATATCTATGTATATGACCTCTGGAGATTTGATTCCGCTCGTTTTGAACGCGTGGAGGATTCTTACTTCTTTTTTGATTCTTGAGTTGTTTATGCTTCTGTTCAGTTGCTCATTTCTGTACTCTCCTCCCTTTCTCCTTTTCACTATGCAGTCCAATCCCTCAAATTTTGTACGGTACACAACGCTCTCTCCACCGACCATTCCTCTTGGAACGAGTTTTCTTTTCCCAATCCACCGACTCTCCCTGGAGTCCACCCTGTCAGCCTGTTCCAGCGCCACTTTCTCTGACACTACAATGTCACTCTTATAACCAGCAAGGGCTATCATAGCGCCGTTATCCGATAGCAGTGAATCCTCTGGAAAGTAGGACCTGTACCCCCTCATTTTGGCCATTCCCGAAAGCAATTCCCGTAGTCTCCTGTTCCTTGCGACTCCTCCAGTGATAGCAAATTCCCTGAGACCAAAGTGGGCCATTCCTCTTTCGACAATCTCTGTCAGCGCAGTGAAGGAATACTCCTGTGCATTGAATGCGATGTCCTCACGTTTTTCCGTTTCTATTCTGTTTTTCAAGAATGTGTATAGGCCGGAGTAAGAAACATCCATCCCTCTAACCGTGTATGGACATTCGATTACTTTCTTTCCACCCCTTGCAAGTTTCTCGAGAACGGGAGCACCCGGGAACGGAATGCCCAGATCCCGGGCAATTTTGTCAAGGAAGTTTCCAATACCAATGTCGAGCGTTTCGCCCAGAACGGAATACCTGTAGTCTCCTATCGTAATCAGTTGAGTGTTTCCACCAGAAACATAAAGGAAAAGTGGGTTCTTGAAGCCAGAAAACTTCCTTGCTATCTCAAGGTGACCAACACCGTGATTCACAGGTACTAGCTCCTTGGAGTGCTTCACCGATAGGTACCGTGCAAGTTCTACGCCCGTCTTGAGAGCCGGACCAAGTCCCGGTCCTATACTGAATGCGATCCTGTCGATGTCTCTGATACCAACGTCCTGTTCTTCAAGCAGACCCGAAAGTAGCTCTGGAAGAACGGATCTGTGGTGTTCGGCTGCGTCTCGGGGATTTATTCCCCCCTTTGCAGGCCGATACGAATCAGACTTGAATCCCCGGATGACACCATCCTCAACCAGGCCAATCGATGCCGTATGAGCAGTGCTCTCTATTCCCAATACGAGTTTCGACATTCCCGTGCGTGCATTTTGTTCTGGAATAAAACGATTTTACGGTCCACGACCAGTTTTGATCTGATCGGCACTTGTGGGTCCAGGAGTGAATCTACTTCTGCGAGATCCTGACTACGTTGCTTCCTCTCAGAATCACCGTTCCGAGCTTTCTCTTGTTGGTCTCAGTTATCTCTTCAGTGTTGGATATTACTATGTTCATGTAGTCGTCGTAGCTCTCGAGCACTCCCTCTAAGACAGAATTGTCCTTCAACAGGAGGGATACCGGCTTTTGCATCAAGCTCTGCATAACTGCCATCGGAACTGCCATCTAAATCACCTAGGTATACTCGTAGTAATCGTCTTCCTCTTCGTTCTCCATTACTACCTGGAGAAGTCCCCTCAATATGACCTTCATGTTCTCGACTTCTTTTCTGAGATGCTTGACCTCGACGTCCAGCCTCTCTACGTTGGCTCTGTTGTTGCCGCTTTCTGTTTTCATCTCTTCTTGACTCCTTCGGAGAGTTCCCCATATTTCTTCGAGACCTTGCGGGTCTCGTTTTTCTGACAGTAGGTACAATAGAGACCGCTATTAATTCTTTGCAGAGGCTTCCTGCATCTGGAACAGTAGGCATAGATTACACCCTCGTCTGGGGGTTCAAGGGTGAGGTCAATCTTTCCCCTCGTTCCAACGACCTTCCCCCTAACTACATCCCTTGCCTTGACTACCTTAGAACACTGGTCAAGGTAGTGTCCCATGATCCTGCTTGCGTGGACGAGTGCCCTTGTCTTTATCTCATAGACTTTCCCAAGCTTTATTAGATACTCGCCGGCGACAACAACAAGGGGCTCGTTTATCTCGGTGACAACGCCTATGATCTCATCCCCTGGCTGTATCGTAACGTCCTCTCTCTTCCCCTTCACCCTGACTCTGAAATCTGATCCTACTTCGACATTTCCGACATTGGAAGAATAGACTCTGCCATTGTCCTCGTACGTACCCTTGCTCGCTATGAATTCTTCCTCAGTTCCAATGTACTCACCCGGAAGCACTAACCGACCTACCATACTTTCACCTTTGCTATCCTCACACCTATCATCTTGATTTCTTTCCTGTGAAAATCATAGGAATGACCGAGGGGGATTTCGACATTCTCATCCCAGGCAACCTCCCCTTTTTTCTCTATGATCCTTTCCAAGAAATCGCCAGCTTTGTAGTTAAGCAGGATATAAAAATCTTTAGAGATTTCTAGTGCCTTGTCAATGAACGGAACGTCAGCGTTTCTTCGCTGACTTCCAAATGGCGGATTCATTATCACCGTATCGACCATCGCATGGAATTCCGATACGTCGCAGTTCACGAATTCGATATCTCCCGCTACACCCAAAGAATTCTCCCTTGCTACCTCTACCGCAGACGGGTCGCTTTCAACCCCGTACACTTTGCTAGCACCCAAAAGAGCCGCCCCCACCGCAAATATGCCGTTACCGCTCCCAAGGTCGGCAACAACCTTGCCTTCCAGACAGCCGTCGCTTAGCGCTCGGTAGAGCAACCTTGCCGCAACGTCTGGTGGTGTCTGATACTGCTCTAGGGCAGCGTTTCTGTTGGCAGTCTTGCGTAGCATGGACAGTTTGATTTCTAAGGAGACCTGCTTCATGTCTTTCATCCCGGACGTAACCCCCCTTTCTGAGAATCGCGTCTCTTCCATCATGAAATCTGCTATTGCCTAATATTCCTGACGGTGAGTCCCCTTCGAGCTGGAGCACAGGAACAAATCGTATGTGGCGAACAAAACCCCAGGTACCAATATCTGCTGAACCTTCTCAGAGATTGTATAGGGAAAGATCACTCGAGAACGGTCTTGACCAGATCCCTCGCGTCCCTCTCTGCTTCTTCCTTCGATTCTCCCTTGAGTTTCAGCAGCGCGGTAATGTATTTCTCAGCCCTCGATAGTTTCCAGGTGCTCCGCTCGTGGACGATCTTGACTATCACCTCAGCGATGTCGCTGTCCACCTCGAGTCCAAATTTCTCCTTTATTCTGATCTGCCAGAGCTTGATCAGGAACCTGGGTACGTAGTCACCTTCTCTTCTTAATTTCTGGTAGATTCCATTTGTCATTGGTTTTTAAACTTCTTTTTCCTTATAAACATTGTGGAACAATTTTCTAAATCTTTTCATTTGAACGGTATCAGCTCAGTCGATGACCTTTTTGAGTATGATCTTCTCTGCGTGGAGCCTGTTCTCGGCTTCCTGGAATATCACACTGTTCTTTGAATCTGCGACTTCATCCGTGACTTCAAGTCCCCTGTGCGCGGGAAGACAGTGCATGAAGATGTAGTCCTTCTTTGCTAGTGAGACCATCCTCTCATTCACCTGGAAGCTTCTGAATGCCTTCTCCTTCTTCTCCCTATCCTGCTCTTCGCCCATAGAAACCCAGACATCGGTGTAGATTACGTCTGCCCCAGCGACTGCTTCTCTGTAATTGTTTGTAACCTCAATCTCTGATCTGTGCCGCTTAGCGATAGACCTTGACTCTTTCACAAAGTATTCAGGCGGCCCATACCCTTTTGGTGTCGCTATCCAGAAGTCTGCTCCGACCAATCCAGCTGCAAGCATCAGGGAATTTGCTGTATTGTTTCCGTCTCCTACGTACGCGATCTTCAGTCCCTTGAGCTTTCCCTTTTTTTCCTTGATTGTCATATAGTCAGCAACTATCTGCGTTGGGTGCTCTAGGTTGTCAAGCCCGTTTATCACCGGGATGGAAGAATTCTTTGCGAGCTCTACAACGTTCTCGTGTTCGAATGCACGGTATAGCAAGGCATCTACCATACCCGAGAGTACTCGTCCCGTATCCGCGATCGTCTCGCCCCTCCCCATCTGCATGTCCTTGGGAGATAGGTAGATCGCATGCCCTCCCAGTTGGGTCATCGCAGTCTCAAAGCTGACCCTCGTCCTGGTGGAGGCTTTCTCGAATATCATGCCTAGCGTCTTCCTGTCCATGGAGGAATCCTTCACTCCCGCCTTGAAACTCTTCTTTAGCTTGATCCCGTCGTCAACGAATTTCTCAAAATCGCTCTTCATGTCCAGTACGGAGATTATGTCCCTCTTCATTTCAACACCTCTCTCAACAGTGCGGGAATCTCATATGGATACGAGGCGACCCTAACGCCTGCATCCTCCAGCGCCTTTACCTTCGATTCAGCGGTCCCCTTCCCCCTGGATATTATTGCTCCAGCGTGGCCCATCCTCTTTCCAGGAGGAGCACTTCTGCCCGTGATATAACTGACCACGGGTTTGTTGAACTTGTTCTGTATGTACTCTGCAGCCTCCTCCTCTGCAGTCCCCCCGATCTCTCCAACCATAGCTACGGCTTTGGTCTGCTCATCTTCCTTGAACTCTTCCAGCGCATCGATGTAGTTCATCCCCGTCACTGGATCTCCTCCCAGACCGATGACTGTGCTCTCACCGAGGCCGTTTGTTGTTATCTGGTTGACGATCTCATAGGTCAGCGTTCCGCTCCTCGAGATGACGCCAACATTTCCCTTCTTGAAGATCTGGTTTGGCATTATTCCGAGTTTGCACGTGAATGGAGAAGTAACTCCGGGCCCGTTCGGACCAAGCACCTTCTTTCCCAGCTTCTTTGCAAGGCTGACGATCTTCATTGTGTCCTGATATGGGACCCTCTCTGTCAGAACATAGATCAGGTCTATTCCGCTGTACATGGCTTCTCTGGCCGCATCGAACACGTACGGTGCAGCGACCGATATGAAAGTGGCATTTGGTCCCTCCTGCATGGCCTCCCTGACCGTGTCAAAGACCCTGATGCCGTTGACATCGGTTCCTCCCTTTCCCGGAGATGTTCCCGCAACCACTCTTGACCCAAACTTCTGCATCTGAATTGCATTGAACGATCCCTGGTG
>JAJYMI010000070.1 GCA_021787125.1 Thermoplasmata archaeon
AATGGGAGCTCAACCCGGGATTTCCAACATCATGGCAAGCTATGCAGTGAGTAAACTTGACAAGGTGGACGAAATAATGATTAGAGACGGTTGGATCGATAAGACAAACTATCCAAAGCTGTTTTTCACTTGGTCTCCTGCCACACTTTTCGACGAACTCACTCTCAAGGCGGTGCACTTCGACGGAGCGATTGTGGAATCGGATCCCTTCTGCAACATGGAAGAGTACGATTTTGGTTGGGAGATTGGAAAGGCAAAGATTTTCAGATCCATTCACTCAGAAATAGCGACCCTCCCAGGAAGTTTTGTCGAGAAAGGAATCAAGTATGTGGAGTGGAAGGAGGGAAGTGCCGACATTGAGAAACTCAAGTTCCTTGCGGACATAGGATTCGGAGGAAGGGACAAGGTCAAAGCAGGTGGTTCGGAAGTAGTGCCGAGAGACTTCCTTTTCGATTTCCTGAAGTCTCAAAATATGTTCTCTCCTCCTGAAAACATACAGATAATGGACTATGAAATGACAGTAGTCACTGCAAAGGGGTCTGACGAAGGGAGACCAAAGAAGGTCGAGATGAAGGCATATTTCCGATACGATGAAAAGTGGAGAGTATCTGCATCACAGAAGGAGGTCGGAGTGCCTGGATCCATCGCAGCTCAAATGATAATGGGAGGCGTGATAAAAGGAAAGGGAGTGAAACCACCTGAGCAGATAGTACCCGTCAAACCATTCTTTGCCGAGCTTGGGAAGAGGGACATAAAAATAAGGGCTGAAGAGAGTTTCGATTCGAACTGATATAGTTTATATGTCTGCCCCCACTTCTCATAGAGATAACTTGGGTACTAACCTTCTAGAAGTCAGAGATCTGACTGTGAATTTCGAAACGGTAGATAGAATCGTTGAAGTCCTCAAGGACGTTTCAATCAGAGTTGGAAGAGAGGAGGTAGTCGGAGTGGTCGGAGAAAGCGGTTCTGGAAAATCCACGCTCGCTCAAACAGTCATAGGTGTCCTTGACACTCCTCCTGCTAGAATAACAAAAGGGACGGTAGGCTTTGAAGGGAAAGAGATTCTGCAAAGATCCGATAAGAAAATCAACTTCAGAGGGAAAGGTATTAACATGATTTTTCAGGAACCCCTGACGTCTCTAAATCCGGTATATTCTGTTCACGACCAAATGGAAGAGGCAGTGAATATCGGAGAGCCAAAGATGGAGAAGAAAGAAAAAGAGACTGTCATAAGGAAGAGCCTGAGAGAAGTCATGATAAGGGATGTGGAGGGAGTTCTGAACGTATATCCGCACCAGCTCTCAGGGGGAATGAGACAAAGAGTATCCATAGCCATGGTGCTCGTTCAAAAACCAAAATTGTTGATCCTAGACGAACCTACCACCGGACTTGATCTGATAGTTCAGAGGAAGATAATAAGCCTCATACTGAACTTGAAGAAGGAGATCCTGTCCAGTATTCTCCTCATAACTCACGACCTTGAAGTGGCCGCATACATGTGTGACAGGGTGTACGTCATGTATGCGGGAAGAGTAGTTGAGAGCGGAAACATGAAAGAAGTTCTTCAAAGACCGCTGCACCCATACACCACGATGCTGAAGAACTCTGTTCCGGAAGGGTATGCTAAAGAAGGATCCTTGAAAGTCTCATCAGGGGCTCCGCCCGACTTAAGACATCTTCCATCTGGTTGCGCATTCCACCCAAGGTGCCAGTCTGCTAAAGATGAGTGCAGAAGCAAGATTCCAGAGTTGAAAGCAAAGAAAGATGGTAGGGAGGTCGCGTGCTGGCTCTATGAATGAACCGATTCTGGAAGTTGAGAATCTAACGGTCCAGTTCAAGAAGAAGACGAAGCTCTTTCAATCTGCCGGAGACGAAGACAAGTGGAAAAGAGTATTGGATTCAATCTCGTTCAGTATAAAGCAGGGTGAGACGTTCGGCATCGTTGGGGAAACTGGATCTGGAAAGACCACACTCGCTAGGACGCTCGTGGGTATCTACAGACCAAAAGAGTACAGGATCAAGCTGAATGGCAAACAGATCGACTTCAGGAAGAGGGAGGACATCCTCCTTCTGAGGAAGAACATTGGAATAGTTTTCCAGGACCCGGTTGGAAGTCTCAATCCAAGAGTCACTGTTTCAGAGATCATTTCAGAGGGACTCCCTGACCAGCAGAGGTTAACGGACGAGCAGCTAGGTAAGAAGATCAAGGAAGCATCCGAACTTGTAGAGCTCCCGGAGAGCAAGCTCGAGGCGTATCCTACAGAACTGAGCGGAGGAGAAAAACAGAGAGTCAGCCTCGCCAGGACACTGATAGGAGGGAAGAAGATACTGGTCCTTGACGAGCCCACGAGTTCCCTGGATGTTTCGATTCAGGCACAAATTCTAAATTTGTTGATTGGCCTGAAGAACGAACTGTCAATAAGTTACATCTTCATAACCCACGACCTGAATGTCATAAAGTTCATGTGCGACAGGGTGGCCGTTTTGTATTACGGACAGATACTGGAGCAAGGAAACACGCACGAAATATTCGAGCGTCCGAGACATCCATACACCGCGGACTTGATCGGTGCAAACCTCTCCTTCACCTCTTCCAGCGAGTTTTCCGTTGCCCACGAATCAGGAGAACCCAGCAGAGAAGGGTGCATATATCAGAATTCCTGCGGAAAGCGCTATACGGCGTGTGAAAAATCACCGCCAATCTTTGATCTGGGGAAGAGCCTTGTGAAATGCTGGCTTTACGACTACGCGGAGAAGAGTAGAGCAGGATCTCCAAGGGAGAAATAGGATAGGCGGCATCCACCGTAACACGGAACGTTTATTGTCCGCAGGAAAAAATCCATGTTATAGAGCACTCATAGAGTACGGTCAGATTTCAACGGATCCGAAATCCATCTCCTTGTATGTCTGCAGTATCGTCCTGGTGTCGGAACGTTCGATTTCGGCTATGGAAGAAATCCTATCCAGTATCTTGGAATAGTCTTCCTTGCTCTTTGATACTGTCTGAATCATGAAGTCTATGTCCCCGAGGAGGAAATAGACGGACACTATCCCGGGTATCTTTTTCAATTTCTCAGCAATCGTCTCCTTGTAGTTTCCTCCGTATTTTCCCCTTATCATCGTGAGTGTGACAAAGGAAAAACCCATCTTTGTATAGTCAATGGTTGCGGTTATCCTCTTTATGTACCCGTTCATCCGCAGTACTTCAATGCGTTTGCTTATTGCAGATGGTGAGTAAAGTCCGACTCTCTTTCCAATCTCCTTCAGCGATAGCGTGGCGTCCTCACGCAGCAGCTTCAAAATGCGCCTGTCGAACTCGTCCATAGGTATCACCAGTGACAGCACAATCTGGATTTAACCATTTCTTAACATTCTCTCGCATCTAGACTAGAGGAGAAGCAGCACGATGAGGGACATAAGTATGCCGAACAGAAAGGGACCAGCATATCTTTCAAAGCTAATGCTGTCTCTTCTGATCCATCTGATGGAAAAATAGTACGCGACTGGGCCAGTTGCAAGTATTATCAGTGGAAACTTGCTGTATATTCCCATCAGAGAAAGTGCTACAATTGATCCGTAGAATAGAGAGAAGATCGCTATCGAAACTCGGTCAGATCTCCTCTTTCCAAGGGCGACAGCGAGCGTCTTAAATCCCGATCTTTCATCAAATTCCAGGTCCCTGTAATTGCCAATGAACAGCAGCAGTGAGATCAGGAGAGCAAAGGGTACAAAGTAGAGAATTGAGCCTGGATAGAATTTCCCCATCACTGCGACAGAGATGAATTCGCTGGCGGCTATCGTGGAAAAGAATACCCCTACCTCGCCGAGTCCAAGGTACTTGTATCCAAGTGGAGGTCCAGTGTATCCATATCCGAGGAGGAGCCCAGCGACTGAGATGATGTTAAGCATCAGTCCGTACCTCAGAGAAATCAGGAAACTTATGATTAGATAGATCACCGCGAATATGACAGCCCAAGTGATCAGGTATCTTTGGGAGACCTTGTAATAGAATATCGGATGATGTCGATAAACGGTGTTTGGAGAATCAATCTTGTCGAATCCTTTGACGTAATCAAAGTAGTCATCGAACAGGTTGGTCGCGATGATTAGTGGTACGATTGAGATGGATACGAGGACGAAGGGAATGTAATTTAAAAGTCCGGTAGTGGCGATTGAGTACGCAAAGCCAGGTAGTATGAAGACGAGATAGAGGTAGATTGGTGGGACCTTTCCACCTCTCGATGAGATGTCTGCCAGTTTCAAGATTTTTTCCAGCAACTTTCACCCTCCGAACGAGACCAAATACACCGGAGTTTATAAACAGTCGAATTTCCGATCTTTCTTCAGTTTGTCAGCGGTATGATTTTTTTGGAGACAAATTCGTAAATATCATGACTAAATCATGAATCATGCCCGATCTAGAGATTAGCCTCTCAATGCTGAAGTG
>JAJYMI010000061.1 GCA_021787125.1 Thermoplasmata archaeon
GAACTTCCAGGCTGGTTTATGCTTTAGGAAGAGAGGGAGTATTTCCATCTTTCCTTGGAAACATACACAAGAGATTTCTGACCCCGTATGCTTCACTGCTCTTTCTCTATGTTGTAGTTCTGAGTATAACTGCGCTGGTCTTCTTCACAAGGAATTACTCCGCAATCGTACTCATAGCAGCAGCCTTTGATTCTTTCATGTATGCGTTTGTGAGCTATAGCGCTCTATGGCATAAGAGAAAGTCAAAGGGGAAAGAAATTCCATTTGATGTGAGGGGAGGGACTGTCATCTTCATAATCACTACTGTAATATTTTCGCTGCTTGGCTTGCTGCTGTTGCTCACTTCCTCCGTGAAGGTTGCCGCGGTAGTCATAGGCGGCACTCTTGTCCTTTCACTGGTATATTACTTCCTGTACAAAACCGGAAGATTGAAGGTAAGAGGGTGAGCTAGCTCGTTGGCATTCGCCTCTGGACCGAAATAGGATTCGGTTCATTTGACGCCGTTTAGAAACTCGTCCTTTCTTCTCCACCAGCTACGATACAGGCCAGATAAGCTTGATGATTGAATGGTAATGGGATCTCTCCTAAGACTATCGAGATGACGCGAATCTACCTCTCTAATTTCCTCGAAGATTTTTTCGTATTCCTCCGTCTCCAAGTTCTCTCCAGCCAACCAGCTCTTCCTTGCAGATTCCGTCGCACTGATGATCAGATCCTCATCGCGTTCATTGTTTTCCATTTCTTCCAAAACCGATGCATTACCTGTTTCCAGATACTTCCTGTGAAGCTCTTCAGATCTTAACCAGTAACCTTGGTCGTATTGAAGTCCAACGGCTCTTTCTTCAGAAAACAAGATGGGTTTGTAGAGTGAGATACACGGGTTAGATGAGAAGGTCGACCAGACGACAGATCTCTTTTCGCCGATCTCGACGACCAATGAGTTCACCGTTTGGAACTTCCTTGACAGCGGTCCAGCGTGCATGCACACATCTGCGTTGGATCCCAGTCTAGGGTGAGACCAATCTCCATCGTGATGTCTGAGTATCCTGAAGAAATTTCTTATTTCGATTCCGTGAGGGTCGTTATGCAGACCTGCCGTAGTAAATTCTGATCTCTCGAATCCTCTGCCCAATCTGGTGTACAGGAAATCTTCTTTGTTCAGAAAATTTGACGATCTCAGAAGTTCCTCTTTTTCATTTTCCCTTCCCCGAGGAATGCTGTTTGAAATTGTATCAAACGACTTCACTTCTTTCAAGAGGTATTCCTTACCAGAGATGTAGAGTTCTAGTACTTTCTTTCCGTCAGTTATCAGGAAAGAATTGTTGTAGTATTCGTTTTTGTACTGGTCGTTGCTTCCACCCTGCCCATATTTTTCAAGGTACTCTATTATACTCTTGGCAGTTGAATTTGCATCGTTTCCCTTTTCCAGTCCCAAACGGAGGAGATCCATTCCAATGAGGCTCCTCGTCTTGTTCTTCGGGGATGAGAATATTGCTTCGTTCCCTACAGCTACTCCCTTCTGGTTAACTCCCATCTCCGCTCCCCACATCCACGACGGTCTCGACAAAATTACCGCATTCGTTTCTCCCTCGTATTCCACTTCAATGTAAGTAGTGCGAGTCTTACCACTTCTGACAGTTCTGGGGTGGAACTCAACGATCTGAATCTCGTTTGGGTCTCTGTCACTATTCTTACCGAATAGACTCACTTTCGAATCTCGGTTGTTACCGCCGAGACTGCACATAGTGTCGCACATCTGGGCTAAATCATCCTCCTTGGATCCCCTGTCTTTTTCTAGAGAAAAGCACCTGAAATGTTAACCTCGAACAATCAGGATAACCGTGTGAAACTTGCTGAGGTATCATATTCGCTCCTCCGCAGAATTATTCAGCTGTTCTCCCCTTAGCTTCATAGTCTCTTTGAATTTGCTTATATCTTTTGGAATCACGAATATCAATAGTGCAAACACTATCCCACAGAATATCCAGGTCACCGAACTGACCACGGTAATCGCAAACTGCAGCGAGATTGCGGTCGCGATCACTCCGACTATGCCAGGACCAAACGCACTTCCGACGCTTGCAAAGAAGTTGAGATATGCGGTTGCGCTTCCCCTAAGTTCTGGTTCTATAATGTCCATCACTGCTGCGTTGACACTGGGTCCAGCCATTGGTAGCACAAATGCAGTTATTACTCCCAGCACATAGAAAGTAGCATCTGTGGATGAATACATTGTGAGGTAGATAAGCAATGCAGAGAGGAACACTACAATGGTCCCAAGAATTGCCCTACCGCTTGGTATTCGTTTGAATAGGAAATCGCTAAGATATCCAGAAACCAAGTTACCTCCTACCATTGCGATTATCCAAACAAGCAACACCAGAGTTATGGTGAAGGATGGTATCTTCCGGACGAGTGACATATATGTGATGATCGAGAAACTGATCGCTGTCCAAGGAATTGTGCCAAAGAGCCCCTGCGTAAATAGAAGAAGAAGCGATCTGTTCTTCAGTATCTTCTTTAGATCGCTCAACTTTACCTTGTAAACGTCTGAGGCGACCTTGCCTGCTAGTTCTGGCTCAGATGATCCCCTGGGTATCTCCTTGACAAACACGTAAATCAGTACACCCACTGCAAGACTGAGACCCGCAGTAATGTAGAAGGAGTACCTCCAGCTCAATCCAGCTCCTATTACCGTCAGAGGTATGACGATGCCGAGCAGGTACCCAATTGGACTCGCTGCGTTGATGACACCCATTGCCTTTCCCCTGCTCTTGGGTTCGAAATAATCGGCAGTAAGCGTAAAAGCCCCTGATGGAAGAGGATATCCGATGCCAGTCAGTATCCTGGTGACAAATAACTGTGAAAAGATTCTGGACAATCCGTTTATCCAGGTAGTTGCACCGAGGATGATTGCCATAAAGACCGTAAGAATTTTTCTGGAGTACTTGTCATACAGGTATCCCCAGAATGGGTAGAGGACTGTCCCAACCACCAGGGTCGACGTGATAAGGATTCCCATTACGGCAAAGGTGACGTGGTATTCCTGGATAAGCTGTGGTTCGACCGCAGATATTATGTACGTATCAGCTGCCTGAATCATTAGAAAGAGTGACAAAACGGTAACGACGCCCCACTTGTAGTTACTCTTAGCCATTCCCTTGTACATTTTTTGTACATTATAAATATTTTTTACATGATTTCTGTTTCCTTAATTACTCCTAAATTATTGAAGCACAATTTAATAGAACATCTATTGAAAATGCTCAAATAAGGAGAGAAATTACAAAAGGGGAGTTATATGCCTGTCGAGTACCTGAAAAACAGTTTTAAAAAAGTCGATGAGAGAACTATAGAATTCAAGATCAAGAATATGGAGGGTTCTGCAAGGATCAACGTGTCGCCATCTGTATTCCTCGATGGAAAAGATGTCACCAGTGGAAGCTCTATAAGCATCAAGGAAGGAGAGCTCAAAGAGATCAGGAAGAACATGGACTTGGACATTCTGCTGGGAGAGTCGATTACGCTGAGGACGAAACTAGGAGAGCCCATCAGCAAGGGAAGTCACACGGTCAAAGTCGTCATTAAAGTCAACTGGCCTCTCTGGACATCATTCGAGACGGAATTTAAGACAGTTGTATAAAAATTATCGGAAATGTTTGGCCATAATTCTGTTCTCGTCCATCTTGAGCAGGTCATCGACTACTCTCTCCGCCTGTTTATTAGTCCGAGTACGGGGATCTGCCATTAACCATTCTAGCAATGTTTCCTTCCCGCCATCCAAGAACGCCTCAAGTGCCCACTCCATTCTCTGTATCCTCGGGAGTATTGAAAAGTTCATTACCTTTCTAGGAAGCCTTCGTCCTCCGCTTCTGTGTATGCCCTTTACGTCAATCACAGATGGGGTTTCCACGGCCACATCATCATGAATTCCTTCGAATATTCCACGGTTGATAGCATTGACCTGGTAGGTTCCCCTGACGTCGTTTGCCAGTGCATTAATTATGGGCACCACAGGTTCGTCACTCAGTCCAGACGGAAATAGGTATGAGAGAGGTTCTGAATTCTTTAGGGCATTGTTTATCATGCTCATATTTCTCTCCTCCATATCTAGATAGAATTTCCAACCTGCTGCGGAATCAAATCCTCCCAGTGCTCCGTACCACTTTACCTTTGTTCTCTGATTTCTATGGTACTTCCAGGTACCACTCCTAACGGTATCTCCAATCGGGGCGATACCGTACTCATCGTACATATCTTTCATCGCCGGTGACATCTGCACGCTCAGTGGATTTGTTCTCGATGTCATCAACCATCCCTTGTGAAAAGAAGAGTAGTTCTTGTCCATCCATTCTCGAAGAATTGGATATGCGTCCTCACTGCCTTGCCTGAATCTTGTCATCCAAATGGTGTGATTGAGACCTATCGACTCCGCCTCCGTCTCTTCTCTATTGAGTCCGACGGAACCGACAATATCCTTGTAATCCAGATGACCGTGACATATTCCGACGGACTTGATCCTGAATTCTCTTCCAATTAGAGTAGTGAGTTCAAAGACGGGATTGGAGAGTTGCAGAAGCCACGATTGCGGGCTCAGTTCCTCCACATCCCTTGCAATGTCCGTTGCAAGCTTGAACTGGTAATAGCCCCAGATCGTATGATAGTCTGAGACCATGTTCCATTCTACGCTGTTGATGCCTCTAAAATAACCGTTCTTCTCAGAGATGGCTCTCATTTTTTCATAGTACTTGTGTCCCCCAGCCATTGCAGTATTGATCACGAAGTCCGAGTCTCTGATAGCCTCTTTCCTATCTGCAGTCTTGAGAAATTTAATGTCGAATTTCACCTCGGCAGAGTATCTCTTCGCAAATCGGTAGATTGCGTCGAGACGATCCTTGTCAATGTCCATCAGTGCAATCGTACTTCCCTTTATCTCGGGAGTCAAACAGAGATCGTGAATAATGGTGGAGCTCCAGAACAAACTTCCAGCTCCCAGCACAGCAATCTTAAACGGCATGGCGATTCGCTCGCATAAAGTACCGCCTAGGGAATAATAAATGCTTTGTTCTCTGCCTGAAAATCCACTCCCTATGAGAGGTCTTTACATCTCCTTTTCAATGTCAGAGCGACTCGAACTATCGTCAAATATCAAAGTATGGTGACCTTCAAGTCTCCAGATTTAGTGCTTTTCAAAACTGTATTTTATTCCGATTCATTCGACAACTTTCGTCAGTTTTGAGGGCCTATCTGGATTGAGATTTCGAGAGAGGGAAGTATAATAGGACATCAGCTGACCGAAGAGTAATAGTTGGATCGACCTTACCACTTCACTCTCCGAGTTCACTCCAAATTCTTCTTCCAAAAACTCATTCAAATCCACGACTCTCTTTGCATACGGGTCTAACTCTTGGAAGATTTTCCGATCGGTAGAGAGCATGAAGACGGACCAGTTCCTATCCAAGAGTTGTCTGGGACCGTGGAGGAAATCTCTGACGGAGAAGGCGTAAGAAATAGAGTTGCTCGCTTCCATCAGCTTTAGGGAAGACTCTAGAGCGATCGGGTACAACAATCCGGATCCAAGAAAAACAGTATTCGCAGTCGTAGAGTCAGCCAGTTCTTGAATTGCACTCTTCCTCCCAATTATCGCTTCCGCGTTCCTTTTAGCCTCTTCCAAGATTTTCTGAAACTCTCCATTATTCTCATGAATGGAAATCTTCAGCGCTACCATTAGTTGCGCTAAGTGTGATTTTGTGGCGACAACTGATTGTTCACTCCCTACGTCCGTGTACAGCATCAGATTCGCGATTTTCCCAAGTTTTGAGTTCCTGTTGTTAGTGACTCCTATGATCATTGAACCCATTCGTTTCAGTTCTTCGGCGGCATTTAGCGCATCGACGCTGTTCCCCGATTGGCTGAAAACAATCGATGACGATTTGGGCTTATTTGTGTTAAGCCAATTCTCCGTCTCACTTGAGATGACGGGTAGGCAGTTCCTTCCCTTTCTGTTCAAGAGAATTGACGAGTATAGTGCAGCATGATAACTCGTCCCATTTCCTATCGTATAAGCCATTGTGGACCGTTCGAGACTTCTGAGGATATCATCAAGGCCTTCAAACTCTTTAGACTTGTAATTCTCTATAATTGCTGGCTCGCTCTCTATCTCTTCCAGCATGAGGTGCATATCTAGTTAATTGGCTTCTTCTTAAATTTCTTTGTACCAGCACCGAGGTCAGTCTATGGAGAGGCCCTTGCAGATCCTTTCATAAACATCCGCAGAACTTCTCCTCACTCTTTCCTTTGTTTTGTAGTCGACCGAGTACAGTCCAAACCTCATAGAATAGCCGCTGGCCCACTCGAAGTTGTCAAATAAAGACCAGTGGAAGTACCCCTTCACCGGAATTCTGTCTTTAGAGATTGCTTGGGAGAGTGAGCTCAGATGATCCGCAATAAACTTCCCCCTCTTTTTGTCCGTCGAATCTGCTATGCCATTTTCGAGAATATATATGGGCTTCCCGTATCTGTCATAGATCCATCTTGAGACGTGTCTTATTCCGTCAGGGTAAATGTCCCACTGGAAATCAGAGCAGTCTTCACATGGAAGAGTCTTCATTGGCAGTACTCCAGCATACTGGTCACTCTCTGAGTACTTCACCCTTACTCTAGTATAGTAGTCAATTCCTACATAGTCTGCTTGACCGAAGCCAGGAA
Source organism: Thermoplasmata archaeon (assembly GCA_021787125.1). Lineage (GTDB taxonomy): Archaea > Thermoplasmatota > Thermoplasmata > Thermoplasmatales. The sequence goes on from JAJYMI010000061.1 coordinate 6,709, forward strand.
TCTTTTCATCAGGGACCCCACTCAGAGTATTGTCGAATTCACCCTTGACCGCAGCGTTGAGGATCCATTCGTTGTTGAGATACCTTGCAGTTTCTGCAATCTCAATATCTTTTTTATCATCGCTGACGGGTTCAAAGTACGGGGGGGCAGTCCCGATTCCGACATCTCTGCCGGTATTCTTCTTGAGTATTCTGTACGCCAGGTTGTGGGCAAAAGCCAGGTTTCTTTCAACCCTGAACGCCATTGGAATGTTCTCTAGTCCTGGTGGAAAGCCTGCGGTACTCCCAAATACGTACCCGTTGGTGGCGATAACCTCTGGTTCATTTATTGTCTCCCAGCAGTCCACTCTTGGTCCGATAGTTTTGGAGATGAATAAAGCATACTTCGCGAACTCCTCGATCGTCACGGTGTCCAGCCACCCCTTTGCATTTGCGCTGTCCATGTCGATGTGACACTTCACTGGTTGATGTAGCCAGGATGGAAGTGGCCAATGGTAAAGAGTCATGAACACCTTGAGCCCTATCGAATGTGCAAAGTCCACCATCTTTGAGTAGTGGTTCATTACGTCAGTATCTGCAGCAGATTTCAGCTGCCCAAACGTATTTCCTGCCTCAGTGAACGTAAGCGGCTCTCCGTTTGCATTTTTTTCGAACTTCGCATCTATAGAAAATGTTGGATCATTGAAAATTCTAGCCCACTCAATGCTCATCCTGATAGAGTTGTTTCCCAGAGACCTTGCCGTCTTCATGTCTTCCTCGTACCGGTCCCAGAATCCGTCACCATCTTGCGGCTTGTCTCCTGACACCAGCCCTTCCTTGATAATCTGTTCGCTGTTAGCCCATTCGTACCAGTCTGTTCCAGCATAATTGCTCTCACTTGAGCTTCCCATTTCGGTCTGAAAAGCGGAAATTGCGGTTCCCCAGATAAATTCTTTTGGAAACTTTATCTCCATGACACTCGATGCGCTTCCGAGATAAGAAATTGTTTAGAATTTCGGGGCCTAGGAGTACCTTTAGCGCATTTAAATCCAAACAAGGTTTAAATGTAGTGCTGGAATTCTAATCCATATGGATTTTTCCGAGTATCTTAAGAAAATTGAGCTCGATGATTCTAGAAAGAGTATTCTCTTACAGTCAAAAAGAATTGTCTCATTCTCGCCTCATCCCGACGATAACGATATCATAGCTGGAGGTTTCGTTTCCAAGAAAATCAGAGAAGGATCAGAATTCCACCTCGTGGTGGTAAGCGATGGTAGAAAGGGGAGCAGGACCATTGGTGAAGAAGAATTGAAGAGGGTCAGAGCGAATGAACAGAGGGAGGCTCTCAAGATTCTCGGCTCTGATAATGTCAGATTCCTGGGGTATAGAGATTCAGAGATACCTCAACCTTCGATACTGAGGAATGACGTCATAAAGATCATCAGGGAATTCTCTCCCGATTTAGTTATTACAGTAGATCCCTATCTTCCATATGAGGCCCATCCAGACCACTTGAATACTGGAATGGCAGTACTTCAGGCAGTCCTCTTTGAAGAATTCCCAAATTTCGGAGAGGGGAAGCCCGTAAAGAGTCCATACGTAGCACTTGGTTTCTCCTACAGTCCCAACGTGATACTTGACTGTAGCGACGAAATGGACAGAAAGGTTGCCGCAATCAACGCTCACGCCTCACAATTTTTTGACGAATCCTCAATGGAAATTGTCAAGGGTATTTCTAGGCTGTACGGTCAGAGGATAGGATGTCAGTATGCAGAGCCTTTCAGGTTGCTCATGCCGAGCGAGGTACACGTCAATATTCTGGGAGGCATGAATCCATGGTAGCTACCAACACTTCCGAAGCAGTCGGAAGCGGTGATGGTTCAGGTCCATTATCGTCCTCGGGAATACTGCCAATGAGTTTAAAGATCCTCTACAGCTTTGGACAGATGGGCGTAAACCTGCCCACATACTTCTTCGTCTATCTGTGGGCCATATATGCTCCTCACGGTGGAACACAGCTCATGTCAGCCTCACTCCTTGGACTCGCGTATGGAGTTGGAGTCATAATACAGGCACTTGCAAATCCCTTCATAGGGAACCTGAGTGATAAGTTGAAGTGGAAGATGGGAAGGAGGAGGCCATTCATACTGACTGGTTTCATTCCCTTGGCTGTAAGCTTCATGCTGCTGTTCAGACCAATATCGCACAACCAGATTGCGAACTTTGTTTACGTCGCCGTCGACTTCGCTATATTCAATTTCTTCTACGCGTTCGTCGTGCTTCCTTATCTTGCCATGATACCCGAGATATCCCTGAACTCCAACGACAGGGTGAAGCTTCTGAGTGTGAGTTCATATTTCAATGTGATACCCACGATACTGCTTCTTTTCGTCACCGGGATTCTTCTCAATAAGGGTTACCCGTTCTTTGACATCGGTGCACTGGTGACGGTGATAATCATAATATCATTTGCCGTACCACTTGTTTCAATCAGGAAGGAAAGGTTCCAGTCGCGTTCTCCACAGTCATTTAACCTTCAGACTGCTCTCTTCAGCACCCTTAGAAACAGGACCTTTCTGATATTCATTGCCGGGTACGTATTCATAATATTCGGTATGTATTCTTTTGTGAATGCAATAACGTATTACACAGGCATAGTGATCCTCCCGGGTAGCACCGAAGCAGCTTATTCCAGCTATTCCTCTTTCATTCTTGCCATAATATTCGTTTTCCTAGCGGTGTTTTCAGTAGTCACTATAAAACTGTCAAAGAGACTCACGAAGAAGAAGGCGATGATCATACTCTCCTCCGTCCTTGCATTGGGAATGGTGCTTTTGGGAGTCATGCCCTCAAATCCACCGCTGGTCGTGTTGATCCCAATCCTAGCAATTGTTGGAATGGGAGCGACAGCCCCGATCATCCTCACATACGCAATACTTTCTGACATAATAGACGAAGACGAATTGAAAACCGGTTTCAGAAGGGAGGGTATGTACTTCGGAATCCAGGGGTTGATAGAGAGGGTTCCATATGCTCTATCAGGAGCTTTTGTTGGGCTCTACTACACCACAGTCTATCTACCTTCCAACTCGCAAGTCACGATGAGATACATTGCTTTCATTGCTGCGCTTTCGACCGTTATAATGGCAGTGATATTCACGAGAGTACCCGTAAAGGAGAAACTCAAGGGATAGGTTTGTCACGGTATAAGTGGTAATCGCACAGAACTCGGTCTGATCCTCAAAACAGGTCTGGGCAATGTGCATTATCACACTCCGTCTTCTGGAGCAGAATTAGAAGTCCTTAAGAATACCAGCACGAGAGCGACAACCAAGGCAGCAATTTCTCCACTTAAAAACATAGAGTAGTTGGTCAATACATATTGTTGCGGAGATTCCATGAAGACCGGAATTCCAGGAAGTAAATAAGTGAAAAGAAGTACGAATGTTCCCCAGAAGGATGACATGACGACCGCTACTATTTCCGAAGCCTTCCTGGATTTATAATAGCTCAAAGCTAGGATGGCATATGTCAATATTATGAAAATGCCTATGAGGAGAGGGATGAAGTAATCAATATTCGTATTGCCCCAGTTCTCTACGAATTGACTACCAGTAGGCGAAAGGACATAGCCCGAGTGATAGAAGATGATGAAGGAAAAATATATCCAAAGATAGAGCGCGATTGCAGATGAGACAATCGTTGCGATAGTCCTATAAATCATTTGATTCTGTTTTCTCAAGGGCCGCCTTTCCGTTAAAGTAATGTAGTAGATTCCAGCGGTAAGGATCATCACTGCAATGAATCCCCAGAATGCGTAGAAGAAACCCTGGGGACCGAAGTACATTACCCACGACATAGGCCATGGCCAGTAGGCGCGAACCAACGAAATCCCAACAATGGTGTGTCCTGGGGGAACTCCTACCAGGTGCGGCTTCTCGAGGATCATGGAAAATATAAGGGAGACGAAGAGTGCTTCCGCTAAGACAAAAGTCAAGGTCGAGCGGATCCGCCTCCCTTTTCTAAATATTTGCATGACTACGATTGTTTAGAAAAATGTGAGTATAATTCGATTTCCCAGAAGGGTCGTGGAAAAAGGTTTTTCAAAAGAGCTAACTATTCATCGCTCTAATTTCATCGTGTATAAGGGGGAGATAGTTTGATAGCGGTACACCCGCAACTTCAACAACGAACGAGTATGATCCGGAAACGCCAATAGCAACTAGGTTTTCGTCGTAGTGAAAAGTATCGTTACTCCTGTTGAAGTAGTAGAAACTGAAACCTTCATAAGTACCGTTCTTTATGCCGGGATATATCGTGCCATTTGGTCCTTGTATCATATAATGATAATCCATGTTGTACTCATACAAGGAAAAAGATTGGGAGGATACTTCCATTGAAGAAATTATTATTAAACCGCCGACCGAAGCGTTGCTGAAGATCACCATTTCATCATCTGTTATATTCAATGACGCATCTCCAGTGGTGTTGTTGACATATTGAGCAACAAACCCCCGATTTGCAAAACCTTCCGCTGTTGTCTTAGAGACGAGAGCAACGTGAGGAGAATAGTGCTGATTCGTGGCAAGGAAAGCTCCCACACTTGCAGCGATCAGGACAATGACAACCACGACAATAATGACTAAGGTTGTGCCTTTCTTGGGATTCTTAGGTTTCCTGGGAAGGTCATCCTCTGTAGGGTGAGCCGAATTCCTAGCTTCACCGGACTCATCGTAGGTCATTCTTGCCCCACTAGACACTATTTCTCATCTCTTAGTACGTGAACAATCATTAAGAGATATTTACGAATTTCCCTAGTGTTTTCATAACGAGATCTGAATCTCTTCACAAAAGGAGAACTAGGTTTGGGGTTTCTGTCACCACGGAAGTGATGCAGTAATTTGTGCAAATGATGGGTCAGCTTTTGATTACAAAAGTAAGTGGGGCCACCGAGATTTGAACTCGGGTCACCAACACCCCAAGCTGGTAGGATGGTCCAATCTACCCTATGGCCCCATCAATCAAATGGTAATATCTCTTCGAGGAGTTCCGCGTTAGAAAGGATCATTCTCCTGCAGCAGTACCTCGTCACGTTCAGATCGTCCAGAATTCCGGACATCTCTTCTGTACTCGGTTCCCTGCTCTTTGATTTCTTGATCTCTTCCACTCTATTGGTAAAGCGTACGTAATCGGATCCGATGACCCTTCCGCAACTGAAACACCTAACTGGTATTATCATGATCTCACCTGTAAGATTTCTGTTTCTTCTTTCTAGCTCCCGTTCCTCCTGGTTTCTTGGGGAGCTTTCTTCTCACGTCGCTCACAAGCAGAGCCCTGTCGTAGTCCTTGAAGGTTTTTTCCAGGTCCTGATCCTTGAAGAAGTCGACGATAGCCCTCGATATGGCTGTCCTTGCGGCTTCTGCCTGGCCGATGACGCCTCCTCCTCTCATGTTCACCGAGATATCGACTTTCGCGATCCTCTCGCCCGCAAGCGTAACGGGTTCCATCATCTTCAGTTTGGCGAGTTCCGGTTGATAAATCTCTATGGGAACTCCGTTTATCCTGATCCTGCCCTTACCTTCCTTTATAGTTGCTCTCGCAACAGCGGTCTTCCTAGCTCCACTCGTCTCAATTACCATCTACTATCACTTTTGATCCCAGTTCTTTGCAAATTTCATAGAGGGTTGTGACGTTTGCCACGTGCTTGTTCTGGTATTCCTCCAGCTTCTCCACTTCCTTCCCCCTGAAGTCAATAGGTACACCTATGTAGACGCTCAGTCTCTTGAAAGCCTCTATTCCCTTAGCCTGCTTCATCGGAAGCATTCCTCTGACAGTTCTCCTGAAGATCCTGTCTGCTTCTTTTGGATACCTCGGTCCCTTTCTGACGGAACCAACGTCTCTCTCCATCTTGTACCTTTCGATCGTGTATCTTCTCCTTCCTGAAACTACAGCTTTTTCAGCATTCACAACAACAATTTCATCGTTCTTTGTAAGGAGCTCCTTAGCAATATAAGTGGACGCCCTCCCAAGAACCAGGTTGCTACCATCGATTATTCTAATTTCACATCACCCTATTATCTTGACTTTTGTCCCTTTTGAATTCTCATTCATCAGTTCTCTTAGCGTAATTGCCTTTCCGCCAGCCTCCTCTATCTTGGATCTGGCCGATTTTGAAAAGTACAGTGCAGCAACTTTCACCGGTTCCTCAATTCTTCCTGAACCAAGTACCACGCCAGGAACTACCACGGTATCGTCCGTTGAGGAAAATCGTGAAATCTTTCCCACGTTCACTTCTACCAAGTTGTCCTTTGACTTCCTTATCCTAGTCGCTACATCGCCCCAGAATCTTGAATCATTCTCTAAGGCTGTCTTCTTCATTTCTATCGCAAGTCTCTCCCGTTCATCTTTTTCGTTTACGCCCATTTATCAAGCACCTGGGTTGGAAGGTATGGATTTACTATTTATAAATGTTATCTGGTCTTCGAAAGCTCCAGTGCATTGTTCAGAATCTCTACGCTCGTGACCGCTCCGACCCCTCCTGGTACGGGGGTGTAATCGACCAGCCCCTCTTCTACATCGGGGTCAAAATCCCCCTTTACCCTCCCCCCAACGACATTTATTCCGATGTCCACTATTATCTTCTTGCTCTTGATGGATGAGGATTTAAGGTACCCAGCCCGAGCGATAGCCAAGAAAATCACATCGTTCTCGTCTATCAGTCTCTCAATATTGTGAGTCTTGCTGTGGGCAACAGTTACGGTGACATCCCTATTCAATAACATCTGGGACAAGGGGCGTCCAACGGTAACGGATCTGTTAATGATCAGTGCATTCTTACCCTTCAAGTCTACGCCGTTGTGCGTGAGTATGTCGATCGATGCCTTCGGCGTAGCCGGTGCAATCCTTTCCACTCCAAAGTAGAGCTGACCCATGTTCTGGTAGGTCACGCAGTCTGCATCCTTGTCTGGGTCAAGAGCCTCTGACACCATTTCGTTTGTAACACCCTTTGGAAACGGTCTACCGATTATCGCAGCGTCTACCTCAGAGTCTCCATTGATCTTCTCTATAGTCTCTAGCAACTCCTCTCCCTTAATGACGAGAGGCCTGAAATCAATTCCAACTCTCTCCGCATTCTTCTTGATGCTGTTGAAATAAACTATCGATTCTTTGTCTTCTTCATACGCGACAGAGGCCATTGTGACCTTCCCGAATTCAGAAATGCCCCTCTTAACTTCCTCCAGCATTTCCTTGGCAATAGGTCGTCCATCCAGGATCATGGGTGCTAATCATCTTTGAGAATTAAACTTCACGCAACGAATTGCCGGTACCGAGGACTCCAACAAAACACTTATTTAGGGATTTTCATTTGCCTACCGAATGGACGAACTAGCAGAATGGATTAAGTCTAAAGGGATTAACACAACGAGCGATATCAAGATACCCGATAGGCTAGTTGACCAAGTTATTGGCCAAGATCAGGGCGTTGAGGTAATAAAGAGGGCTGCGAAGCAGAAGAGACACGTCATCCTGATAGGCGAGCCCGGAACAGGTAAATCGATGCTCGCACAGTCAATGACCGATTTCATTCCAAAGGAAGAGCTGGAGGACATAATGGTCTTCCACAACCCAGAGGATGCGAATCGTCCTAAAATTGTAACAGTCCCAGCGGGCAAAGGGAAGGAGATAACGAAGGACTACCAGAAGAGAGCGGATCAGGAGAAGACAGAGAGGCAGAGGAGCGTAAGAATACTCGTCATTTTCATAGTGATAATAGGGTTAATCTTTTCATTCATCAACTACCCGACCACGAGGACAATCAATCCGGACCCGATATTCTTCGCAATAATGGCTGCAGCATTCCTGTACATCGCACTCAACATGGGTCCCATAGCAAGGGAGGATAAGACGCTCGTTCCCAAGCTTCTCGTGGGACACGACAAGGAAGACAAAGCACCATTCATAGACTCTACAGGAGCACAGGCCGGAGCACTGCTAGGAGATGTGAGGCACGATCCGTTCCAATCGGGCGGATTGGAGACCCCTGCTCATCTCAGAGTGGAGGCAGGTAACATACACAAGGCAAACAAAGGAGTGCTCTTCATAGACGAGATAAATACTCTCAGGATTGAGAGTCAGCAGAGCCTGCTGACTGCAATGCAGGAGAAGAAGTACACGATCTCCGGTCAGAGCGAGAGGTCCGCAGGCGCCCTGGTCCAGACCGAAATGGTTCCGTGTGATTTCATTCTGGTTGCATCAGGCAACCTAGATGCCCTCCAGGGCATGCACCCTGCACTAAGGTCGAGGATCAGGGGTTATGGTTACGAAGTATACATGAACACCATGATGGACGATACGGAAGACAACAGGGAGAAGGTGATGAGGTTCGTCGGTCAGGAGGTCGCAAAGGACAAGAAGATTCCCGCCTTCGACTATACCGCAATCGCCGAAGTAATAAGGGAGGCCCAGAAGAGGGCCGGCAGGAAGGGGAAAATAACTCTGAGGCTGAGAGAAATGGGCGGTCTTATCAGAATCGCGGGTGACCTAGCAGTTCAGGCAGCGTCCGCGGTAGTGACCGGTGACCACGTTATAAAGGCAAAGATAAAGGCAAGGCCACTGGAGCAACAGATCGCAGACAAACACATCGAGGCCAACAAGAATTATAGGACATTCACCAACGAGGGATACTCGATAGGCATAGTCAACGGACTTGCAGTCTTCAGTGCTGGGTCTGGGATGGCAGAGTACTCTGGCATAGTGATGCCGGTCGCGGCTGAAGTCACTCCAGCACAAGAGAAGGAGAGCGGAAAGGTCATTGCGACTGGAAAGCTTGGTGAGATCGCGAAGGAAGCGGTCCAAAACGTATCGGCCGTGATCAAGAAATACACGGGACAGGACATAGCGAACCACGACGTCCACATCCAGTTCATAGGAAGCTATGAGGGTGTGGAAGGCGATTCCGCGAGCATCACGATAGCTACTGCTGTCGTTTCGGCAATGGAAGGAATTCCAGTAGACCAGTCGTATGCAATGACGGGTTCCCTTTCGATAAGGGGTCAGGTCCTTCCAGTGGGCGGCGTGACGGCAAAGGTGGAGGCGGCAATCGAGGCCGGTTTCAAGAACGTCATAGTTCCCGAGAGTAACAAGGGGGATATAGTGCTGGAAGAGGTACAGAGGGCAAAGATACAGATACACGTCGTAAAGACCATAAGCGATGTTCTGAACCTGGTGCTGGCATCTACAAAGTCGAAGACATCACTGCTTTCAAAATTTGATTTCTCTATTTCCACTGGCCAGGTGATGGTCAATCCCAGTTGACCTAACCTACTATTTTTTAGACTCTTTTGATGAAAGAAAAATTGACGATTACAAAGACTGCTCGCTTATCAGAGAGGACAGGATCCTGGGCAACACACACCTGAACGTTGCACTGAAATACGCTGTAGAGAATGCTGATAACGGAAGAATGATAAGCAAGTCTCTCTGGAACGAAATACTGCTCTACCTATCACTCCAGAGGCAGGTGCATAAGGCGTTTGATCTTGTGGGTGTAAAGAATTATTCCGGAACAGTGGTGAAGGTCGAACACTCTGACGGACGGAAAGGGATCCCCAAAATAGAAGCGAATCAAAAAAAGAAGGATTTTTGGGGAGTCAATTCCATGGAAGAATTGTTGGAAAAGATGGCAGTGTTTCACGTAGATAATTACTGATACCGTCTCGATTCACCAATCAAACTGGCTTTCAGACCTTGACTCCGATGACTATGAATCTATGCCACAATCTCGAATAAATCATTTCATTTTTTGGAATGACAAAATTATTTCAAGATCTAATCTGAAACTGGGTCGGCAGCACCTTGCCACAAGTTTTAATAGCTTCTCAAGATACCTTTCGCACTACGTAGGAATCTAAATGATAATAAGAGGTAATAATGAATACGATCTGGAGCAGTACCTGGATCCTCTAGTGCTGGAATGGTTCACATCCAAGTACAAGAACGCTACCACTGCTCAGAAGATTGGGATTCCTCTTATACACCAGAGAAAGAATGTCTTGATTTCCTCACCGACGGGAACGGGCAAGACCCTATCTGGTTTCCTAGTAACGATCAATGAGTTATTTCTACTCGCGAAGGAGAACAAGCTGGAGGACAAGATCTACTGCGTCTACGTCTCTCCGCTCAAGGCACTTGCAAACGACATTCACAGGAATCTCGAGGTTCCCCTCGAAGAGATACGCGAGATGGCAGAGACGAAGGGCATTCACATACCCAAGATAAGGGTGGGAGTCAGGTCCGGTGACACGAGCCAGTATGTCAGGCAGAAAATGAACAAGACTCCTCCGCACATTTTCATCACCACGCCAGAATCACTGGCCCTGGCACTATTCTCTCCGAAGTTCAAGGAAAAATTCAGGGGAGTGGAGTTCCTGATAATTGACGAGATTCACGATCTGGCCTCCAACAAGAGGGGTGAGTTGCTCAGTCTCATAATCGAATTTCTCCATCACAACACTTCATCCATAACCAGAATAGGCCTTTCAGCAACGACCGAGCCAATCGATGAGCTCGCCAAGTTCCTCGTGGGAAATGCAGACAAGACTGACGTGCACATAGTAGAGGCCGAATCAAACAAGAACCTAGACATGAGGGTGGTCTGTCCAGTCTCTGATCTGTTCTCCGCACCCCAGGAGCAGATAAACGAAAGGACATATGACATAATAGAATCGATGGTGAAGGAACACACCACAACACTGGTTTTCACGAACACTAGAAGCGGTGCGGAGAGGGTTTCATCAAAACTTATCGAGAGGGGAATTCTGGATCTGGAGGCACATCACTCCAGTCTCTCTAAGGAGTCAAGGTTCAACGTGGAAGAGAGACTGAAGAAAGGAGAACTGAAGTGTGCTGTTTCATCAACTTCACTTGAACTGGGAATTGACATCGGAAGCATTGACCTGGTCGTCCAGGTGGGGTCACCCAAGGGGATAGCAAAGGGGCTGCAGCGAGTGGGCAGATCAGGCCATTCTGTGTTTGCCACTGCAAAGGGACGGATCATCCCGATGGACATAGACGACCTGGTGGAGTCTCTGGTCCTTGTGAGGGAAGCGAGGGCAAAGAAGCTGGACCGCATAAGCATACCCAGGAGCTCCCTTGATGTTTTGAGTCAGTTTGTTGCTGGAATTTCACTTGAAAAGAAGTGGTTGGAATCTGAAGCTCTAGACATAGTGAAGAAGACTTACTGTTACAGAGATCTCAGCGAGAGCGACTTCCTGAATGTGCTCAACTATCTGTCCGGCGGATTCGAGGAAGGGAATGTCTATTCCAAGATATGGTGGGACAAGAAGGAACACACGTTCGGAAGGAAGAAGAGCACGAGGCTGATCTATTTCACGAACGCAGGCACCATACCAGAAGAAGCCGACTATGATGCATTTTCTGTCGATAACAGGCATCTCGGGTCACTGTCAGAGAAGTTCGTTGAGAAGCTTCACAGGGGAGACATATTCGTCCTGGGTGCAAGGACGTACGAATTCCTCAGGATGCGTGGAAACAAGGTGTTCATCAAGGATGCCTCCGGAAGGAAACCGACCGTACCATCATGGGTCGGTGAAATGCTTCCGAGGACTTTCGACCTCTCGCTTGAGGTAGGTAAGTTCAGAAAGGAACTTGCGGACAGGATGAAGGAGGGCAGTGCAGAGGAATTCCTGAAGAATGAATACTATGCAGATGACAACAGTGTGAGGAGTGTCATCTCGTACATATCAAACCAGATGGATTATGGTGTCCCGACCAACGACAATCTTCTCATCGAGGGATTTATCGACAAGGCGAGTCAGTTTTCGGTCATATTCCACTTCGCATTCGGAAGGAGAGTCAACGACGCGCTCAGCAGAATAATTGCATTCAACATATCAAAGAATTTCTCTGTGAATTCCAGGATTTCGCTCACAGACGATGGATTCATGCTCACGTTCAACAGGAGGGTCGAGGTAGCAAAGATCCAGGACCTGATCCAGACTATAAGGATCGGAGGCTCCCTGAGGAGTGCAGTCAAATCGACCGAGCTCTTCAAGCAGCGGTTTAGACACTGCGCAACGCGCTCCTTCATGGTCCTCAGGAGGTATAGGGGAAGAGAGGTCTCAGTGGCCAGACAGCAGCTCAGGAGCGAGAGAGTCTTAGACATACTTTTCTCAATGGAGAATTTCCCGATCATAGAGGAGACGTTCAGGGAGATTGAGGGGATCGTGATGGACCTGGATAACTCCGAGAAGATACTGAAGTCAATCAGAGATGGAGAGACAAAGATAGCTGTGAGGGACTATACCAGGTACCCAAGTCCGTTCGGATTTGGCATCATATCGACGGGAATAACGGACGTCGTTCTGATGGAAGACAAGAGTGCAATCATCAGAGAATTACAGGAAGCCTTGTTGGCCAAGATGGGCCTGGAGGGAAGTTCTGAGGTCGACATAGAGTCTCTAATGAACTATCAGGAATCGAAACAGCTCACCGACTCGAACGACGGACTGCTTGATTTCCTAGGGAAGGCAGGGTTTGCAGATCTCTATTCTTCTGTTTCCTTTTCACCGCTGAAAAAGGTGGACGATCCAGAGGTGTATTTCGAGGAGCTCTCGGGGTACCTTGCAAGCGGTGAGATCGTTCCGGTGTTCACCGGAAAGACGACTTATACGCTCAAGGAAAATGTTCCATACCTCGCGTCGGTGTTCATGCAAGAGAGCGAAGACAAAATCAATTTCAAGGAAGGTGACAGCACAAACTCAATTGCAAAAAACAACTCTCTGGATCCGGGTTCAGCCCTGATAGTTTTGAGAAAGATGGAGAGGGCATACGGCGCATATTTTCTCAAGCACGGTAACAGGGTAAAGTGGCACCACAGAACCGTGGAGAGGGCAGACAAGGTCGAATCCGTCAAGAAGGTCGTTCTATGGCTCCTCTGGCAGAATGGACCGCTCACGTTCAACGAGATCGTTGACAGGATAGGACAGATGAACGAACTCGAAGAGGTCATAGAGGAACTCACCACCAGGAAGATAATAGTCTCCGGAAGGTTCTTCCCAAAGAGGGAGAGGCAGTACATACTTTCGGACGACCTCAAGAAACTGAGGTCCACTGACGAGATTGAGATAGGGAGGATCAGGCTCAACCGAACGCTAGAAAAGATAGGAGATAATTATTTTGACAGTTACCTCGTTGCAAGCAACTCTAACTCACTAGTCACAAGAGGTTATTCGACCCAGGAAATGAACTCAAAGGGAGTTGTGTATGGCCACTTTGCAGGTTCCATAAAGGGGTACTTCGACGAGAAATATCTCCCCCAGCTGATCTACCTGAACAGATCAGAGGGCCTCAGTAAGGAGGAAAAGGACGTCCTCGAACTGATAAAGAAAGGAAAATATGGCATGGAAGACGTCGAGGAGAAAACGCTGGAGAAGCTTGTCAAGAACAACTATGTCGTTTCGAGGGAAGGGAAACCGCTTAGAGTGAGCGTGGATCCGGCAGAACCGATTGAACTCTTGGAGAGGTTCATCGCCACATACGGGCCACTGAGCATAGAGGAAATTGTGCAGACTTTTGGCCCTATGGTCAGGAAGTCGATAGGCAAGCTCAACGTCAAGAAGATGGTCAGCGGTCATTCCACATATCTCTATACGGACCTCTCGTTCTCAAAGCAGAGAGCAGTCATCAGCACCAAAGATACACTCTTCATGGTCAACAGAGAGAGAATCGAGGGGGAGACGGGGGAGGGGATGACTTACTTCCTGCTGGAGGACGGGGCCGTAAAGCTCGGCATCGAAACGGCCACGGATAACGGAATACTGGAAATATTCGAGATCACCGGAGATTACTCCGGAAATTTCGACCAAGTGATGGAAGTCGTGAACGAGATTTCCAGGATAGAGAAGTTCGATTCGCTAGTGATAAGGAGGATCACATTCCCGATTCCAGAGAGAGAGAAGATGGACGGGATCGGGTATTCCATGATCAGGAATTTCATGGTGAACGGAACCACGGTCGAAGATCTGTCCCTAGAAGAGGATCAGATGATCCACTACCTGGTGAAGAAACACCATCTCTCCACCGGACACAAGCACCCAGATCCCGTCGTTGCACTCGACTCTATACTGGGTTACAAGGGAAACTTTGAACTGATGATGAAGAGCGACCGGAGCATAGACCTCGACAAGCTTGTCATGAGCAATCTTGCCGTTCAGGGCTATCTCGTGGATGGTTCGCAGGGGTACCTGAGCAAGCAGAGCGTTTCGATGCTTGCATCAGTGAAATACAACTCGCTCAGCGACAATGCGAAGAAGCTCTACGAGATCATCAAGAAGATGCCCACCCTCTCAAGGGAATCCATAGTGGAACGCTCCTGTTTCACGATAAATCAGACGCTAAATTACCTGAACGAGATGTTGAAAAAGTGCATCATTTACAAGGACAACAAGGGACGGTACCAGCTCACTCCGATTCCGAAAAGCAGTGTTGAGGCGATGGACAGAATCACGAGGGAACTCGGTATATTCAACGGGAGAATTCTCTCATCGATTCTCGGTCATTCCATGAATGGCAACTTCGTTTCGGGCTACCTCTCTGGAGGAATTGAGGAAGGCAAATTCCAGAGAATTTTCCCACTGAAGTCCAGGGATGAGATAATGTACAGCTGGAAACACGAGAACTTCTCTCCGCCCACGGGTAGCGAAGACGTGGTGCTCCTACCAAGAACTCTCGCAATGGAACACGTCTCCCTGATACTCGGATGGAAGCCGCAGGGAAAGATGGTGCTCCTCAGGGATGGCTACGACCCGATATTTTTCAAGGGGAAGAGGTCTGGCAACAAGCTCTCAATAACGACCGAACTGAGGGACGAGACGAAGAAGAGGATATCGAAGTATCTTCAGGCGATAAACATAAAGCTAGAGAGACCGGAGAACGACGAAGTGACAGAGAAGTGGTACGAACAGATGATTCCCAAGAAGTATAAGTGATCAGAGAATCAGCTGTTTTTCTGCCGCTTCTTTCTTCTGTTTCTTGGTGAATTCTTCAAGCTTCTTTGCTATTTCTGCGTCAGCGCGTGCGATGATCCTTATTGCAAGAAGTGCAGCATTCTTGGAGGCATTTATGCCGACAGTTGCAACCGGGACACCAGGTGGCATCTGGACTATGCTCAACAGAGAATCAATTCCGCTCAGGCTCTTACCCATTATGGGCACTCCAATCACGGGAAGTTCTGTCAGTGCTGCGATCATTCCTGGCAGGGCAGCCGCCCCCCCCGCGCCTGCAATAACCACGTCAGTACCAGATTTCTTCAGACCGGAACAGTATTCAATAAGTCTCTCAGGGGACCTGTGTGCTGAGTAAACTCCATAGTCAACGGATACTCCAAATTCCTTGAGTGAACTTATTGCGTCCTTCATTGCCTCCAAATCGCTCGTACTACCCATGACAACTGAGACCTTTCTCATGCTATTCGTCTGGTTAAACGCTGAACGAATATATAGGTAATGTGTTCTGAGAGGTGAAGTGACAAAAAATATGAATATCTTGTTACAATTTTTTAGAGATGGTAACCAAAGACGAAGTATACGAGGTACTGAAGACCGTCAGTGATCCGGAGATAGGAGTGGATATAGTGAATCTGGGTCTAA
>JAJYMI010000077.1 GCA_021787125.1 Thermoplasmata archaeon
GTGGTTCAGCACCAGCTTGCGAAATGGTCAGATGCAGATGTCATAATATATACCGCATGCGGAGAGAGAGGGAACGAAGCCACAGAGGTGTTGACCGAATTTCCTAGGCTGACAGATCCAAAGACAGGGAAGCCCTTGATGGAGAGGACAACCTTGATAGCAAACACTTCAAATATGCCTGTGGCGGCAAGGGAGGCCAGCATATACACAGGTATTACACTTGCAGAATATTTCAGAGATATGGGCTATGATGTGGGATTGATGGCCGACAGTACATCTAGGTGGGCAGAGGCCCTTAGGGAAATTTCGGGGAGACTTGAAGAAATGCCCGGAGAAGAAGGGTACCCGGCATATCTCGGGAGAAGAATCGCAGAATTCTACGAGAGGGCAGGCAATGCCAGAGTCGTGTCGAGCGATCAAAGAAGGGGATCTATTACCGTAATCGGGGCGGTATCCCCCCCTGGTGGAGATACATCTGAGCCTGTTTCGCAGAACACTCTGAGAGTGACAAGGGTCTTCTGGGCACTGGACGCGTCACTGGCACAGAGAAGACACTTTCCATCCGTAAACTGGTTGAACAGTTATTCGCTGTATTCTCAGGAACTGAGTAAGTGGTTCGACAAGAACGTGGCAGAGGACTGGTTCTCCTCATACCAGAAGAGCATGACCATTCTAGAAAAGGAGTCAGAGTTACAGGAAGTTGCACAACTGGTCGGTTATGATGCGCTTCCAGAGAACGAGAAGGAGGTCCTCGACATCGCAAAGTCTCTCAGGGAAGATTTCCTGCAGCAGAGTGCGTTCGATGAGGTAGATACTTACTGTTCCTTGAAGAAACAGTACCTGATGCTCAAATCGATCCTGGCAATGGATGAAGTCGAGAAGTATGCAGTGACAAAGGGTGTCACGGTAGCAGAAATAGATACCCTACCATTCAAGGAGAAGCTATCCAGATTCAAGGAAGTCAAAGAGAGCGATGTTGACGGATATTACGGAAGCCTGATCAAGGAGATGGAATCGGAAGTGAAGGGGAGAGCTGATAAACAATGACTGCAGATATAAGATACAAGACTGTTTCAAAAATAGCGGGTCCACTGCTGTTCGTGGAAAAGGTCGATAACATAGGATACAACGAGATGGTTGAGATCACCCTTGGCAACGGAGAGGTAAGGGCTGGCCAGGTACTTGACACGAGGAAGGGAATTGCTGTAGTACAGATATTCGGTCCAACAACCGGACTGGATACGGGCAGCACCTCAGTCCGCTTTAGGGGAGACATCGCGAGGATCCCAGTTTCCGACGAAATGATTGGAAGGGTGTTCAACGGACTCGGAGAACCTCTTGACGGAATGAGTTCCATCATTTCCAACGAAAGGGTGGAGATAGTAGGAAATGCAATCAACCCCTACTCCAGGGAAGAACCTTCCGAGTTCATCCAGACTGGTATCTCGACTATCGATGGAATGAACACCCTCGTGAGAGGACAGAAACTTCCAATTTTCTCGGGGTCAGGTCTTCCTCACAACAAGATTGCAGCACAGATCGCAAGGCAGGCAAAGGTACTGAGCTCTTCTGAGGGCTTCTCAATCGTGTTCGGTGCAATGGGCATTACATCAGAAGAGGCCAATTTCTTCATTGATGAGTTCAGAAAAACGGGAGCATTAATGAGGTCCGTTCTGTTTCTAAATCTTGCTTCCAGCCCATCAATGGAGAGAATAATACTTCCCAGAGTAGCGCTTACTACCGCCGAATACCTTGCATACGAGAAAGCAATGCACGTTTTGGTTATTCTTACAGACATGACGAACTATTGCCTGTCACCTGAGACAGAAGTAGTCCTGGCAGACGGTACGGTTAAGGAAATAGGCAAAATAGTTGACGAAGTCATATCCAACCCAAACAGAGTAGAGGCGCTTAAAGGATTAAACGTCCTGTCATGGAATGGTTCGACCTCCGTTGTGGCTCCTGTTGACGACGTTCAGAAACTCCGATACAATGGGACCATGCTCAGAATCAAGACGCGATCAGGAGCAAAATTTTCAGTTACCCCGGATCATAAGATTTTAGTGGATACGGAAGAAGGGCCAGAAATGGTACGAGCTGGACTTGTCAGAGTTTCTGATAGGATCTATTCAACTAGGAAGTTAGCTGTAGATGGAAACGTACCCTCGTTGCTGGATTTGATTCAAGATGAGCCTTTTTATGTTCATCTGAGGGACGGAGAAGTGGAAAGTCTCCTATCTAAGAAATTTGGGTCTCTAAGCGAGGCCTCGAAAGCTCTGAATATTAATTACAGACGCATGGCTGATTCTCACAAAAAGAGAACCATTTTGAGCACTGATCTAAGCAAGATAGCAATGGCTTTGAACATCAACAGGAAAGATATGTCGGAAAAGATTGAAAGCATCTCATCGGGAAATAGAGGAAGATTAAAGATTTCACCAGATTTCGATACTAAGAAGATGCTTTATTTAATGGGGCTCGTTGCTTCCGACGGTAATGTTTATGAAAATCGAGATCAACACGTTTATAGAGTAATGTTTTCGAATAAGAATGAAGCTCTCCTCTCAAATTTCGAAAGTTGCGCGAACGATATCTTCCCTAATCAGCACATAAGTCGCTCCAAAAATGAAGACGGGGTTACGATGCTGTATGTATACAGCGAGGCATTAGTCCATATAGCTAAGAAACTTGGAATTGGAGGGGATTTAAAACCAATAATGAAATTGAACGAAGAGCTCATTGCTTCGTTCTTGAGAGGATATCTAGATGGAGATGGATCAGTTCCGAGAGATAGGAATAAAGTTTTATATACGACCAAAGAAGCAATCAGAGCCAAACGTCTGCAGCAGCTCCTTCGAAGAATCGGAATCGTTTCAACGATTAGGAGTAGGAGCTCTATCGGGCTCAAATTCAGGGGAGGCGTGAAAACCATCGTTTATGACGTAGCCATAGAGGGCGTAAAGGAGATAATTTCGTTTAACGAAAAAGTGGGAGCTTACCATCCTTTCAAAAGGGATAACCTCGATGCCATAGTTCAAAAAACTTCTCATAAATGTGAGTATGATTCTGCACCGTTTGTTGCCCATTCTCTGCTTAGACAGATGAGGGAACAGTATGATATGACCCAGAAGGAGTTCGGCCATACTAGTACAGTTTCCATGATTGAATCGGGCGATAGGGACACTTCAAAGCAGTTTATGTTATCCTTAGTGGATCAGGCTACTTCAAATGGGCTCCCGAAAGTGAACGAAAATCTATTGCAACTCCTTAGAGGTGAATACATTCTGGACGACATTGTTTCAATAGAACCCTATGGGTACGATGGCTACGTTTATGATTTCACGGTACGGGGAACCCACAAATTTGTAATAGAAAATGGACTAATTGTTTCTAACTGTGAGGCGTTAAGAGAGATATCTGCAGCCAGGGAAGAGGTTCCGGGAAGAAGAGGGTATCCGGGTTACATGTACACGGATCTTTCCACCATATACGAGAGGGCTGGAAAGATCAGGGGAAGAAACGGTTCAATAACTCAGCTCCCGATTCTGTCTATGCCATCTGACGATATGACTCACCCCATTCCGGACCTGACGGGTTATATAACGGAGGGGCAGATCTTCGTCAGCAGGGAACTTCACAGAAAGGGTATTTACCCTCCGATAAACGTCCTGCCTTCACTATCAAGACTGATGAACCAGGGAATTGGGAAGGGACGAACGCGGGAAGACCACAGGGGACTTGCCGACCAGCTCTATTCGGCATATGGAAGGGGTACGGACCTCAAGAGTCTCAGTGCAATAGTCGGAACCGAAGCGCTCGGAAAGGACGACAGACAGTATCTCGAGTTCGCCAACCTATTCGAAGACAGGTTCGTCAACCAGGGATTCAACGAAGATAGATCGATAGAGAAGACCATGGATATTGGATGGGACGTCCTGTCGACACTACCGGAAAGGGAGATGAAGAGGGTAAAGAGAGACTTCATAGAAAAGTACGGGAAATGGAGGAAGTGAATTGGAGACAACCAACATTCGCCCT
>JAJYMI010000002.1 GCA_021787125.1 Thermoplasmata archaeon
AATACATGGACGCTCTCAACTGTTTCAGGGATGTAGCGGAGAAATATGGATTAGAGGACTCCAGCGGTAACGATTTTGGCAGCGACTGAGAACTGATCCTCTAGCATTTGGTGGCCTGCACTATCTTCTGAGAATGAGTGTAGTTATCGATATACATAGAATGCGCAGTCATTGATGGACCTACAGCGCCACGATTTGGTCATTGTACACAGAGTCAGGTTCTCGGTCGTTCTCTAAGCAGCTCTGCCAGTTTTGCTGACTTCGCCGCAACATCTCCCTCTATGAACACCCTCTTTCTACGGGATGGCGTTATTTCACTCAACCCTCTCACAAAAGTGAAAGAGCCCTTTATGCCAGTGACCTCTTCCCTCAGACCAAGATCGCGGGATGACCACACCGTTAGGTGAAACTGCGACAGTGCCCATTTCATCTTTTTGAAATCGGGAAACCTCGGTTGCACCGCTCCCATCTCCACACTGACCATCACTGGGAGAGACGTCTCAACGGTTTCGTGTCCTCCCTTTATTCTCCTCTTTACCCTCAGCTTTTCTCCCTCAGCCTCAACGGAAGTTGCAAACAGTACCTGGGGAATGTCAAGGAACTCAGCAATCTGTCCCGGTAGCTGCCCAAGGGCGGCATCTGATGATTCCTCACCCGCGAGGACCAGGTCATAGTTTCCTATCTGAGCTATGGCAGTCGAAAGGACGAGTGCGGTCGGATAGGTGTCCGCTCCTCCAAAATTCCTGTCCGATAGAAGTATTGCATCATCGGCACCCATGGCTACTCCCAGTTTGAGGAAGTTCTCGAACAGAGGCGGGCCCATTGATAGAAGTATCACTCTCCCGCCCTGCTTCTCTCTGATCCTCAGAGCGATCTCAATCGCAGTCTTGTCGGCTTCGTTTATCTGGTTCTCTGCCTTACTCCTGTCAAGCCTCTTTGTAACGGGATCAAAGATGATGTTCTCTGACTTAGGGACTACCTTCAGACAGACGATAATGTTCCTCATCGTTTCTCCTCCAGTTTCTTGATGACAGCTGGCACAATTTCGGAAACGTCGCCAACCACACAATAGTCTGAGTGGTTGAATATTTCAGATTCTTTGTCTATGTCTATTGAGATGACAGTTCCACAGTCCCTTATACCAGATGTGAAGTGCTCAGAGCCACTTACGCCCAGGATCAAGGTGAGCTTGGATTTCAGCGAATATCCAGTGGTCCCAACCTGCAATTCCCTAGGGGCGATCCCTTTGTCTGCGAGTGGTCTGGTCACTCCTACGTCTGAGTTTGTAAGCTCAGCTAGCTTCCGGATCAGCGAGATATCTCCTCCGATTCCGTTTCCTCCTACGATGGTTCTCTCAGACTTGGTCAGATCCTTTGACTTCGTGACCTTTCTCTCTATTACCCTTACCCTGTCCTGCACCGATGAGAGATCTGGAATCAACTCGACAGTTTCCCCCTTCCTGTCCCGATCGTAAACCTTGGTGAATGTCCCAGGCCTCACGGTCGACATCTGTGGACGAGCTCTCTCGCACACGATCTCAGCCATTATCTTGCCTCCATATGCAGGCACACCAAAAATGAGCAGACCTTCCTCGTCCATTTCCAGGTTGATGGCGTTCGCAGTAAGTCCAGTCCTTAGCCTTGCTGCAAGTCTCCCTGCAAGGTCCCTACCATAGTAGGTCGCCCCGATCAGAAGAGCCGTCGGAAACTCCGACGAAGCTAAATCGAAGAGGACTTTTGAGTATAGATCGTTCGAATACTCATTTAACCTCTCGTGCTTCAGCAGGATCACCCTGTCTGCCCCGTACCTGATGACCTCCCGCAGGACAGTTTCCTTAGCGGTGCCCAGTACAATGCCCACGATCTTATATCCTGAAGACTTCGCCAGGACGGTCAGTTTACCAAGAATCTCCAGAGACACATCCTCTATCTCATCGTCGATTCTTTCAACAACTACCCATATCTCCTTTCGTGTCATTTCAGATTCTCCTCCAGAAATTCTGCAACCTCCTTCACGCGGACGTTCACTCCATTGGTCTTTGCGCTGTCCAGGAGGTTCATGTTGCAAATCGGACACGCGGTTATCACGGTCTCTGCCCCCGTATCCCTTGCCTGTTCGATTCTGAAATCCGAGAGTCTCTTTCCCTCAAAATCATCGAACATCCTGTTTCCACCCCCTCCGCAACACAGGCTATCCTTTCCCGAAGACGACATCTCCTTTAGCTCCACTTCTGGGAAGAGGCTGAACATCTCCCTCAAGTTATCTGGTCCGTCTCCATATCTGCTTAGGTAGCACGGATCGTGGATCGTGATCTTCCCGCGCGCCTCCTTCCCGAGGGTCACCTTGCCATCTCTCAGCAGGGAATTGAGAAAATCAGAATAGTGCTTCACTTCAGTCTTCATCCCACTCTTCTTGTAGATGGTATTGAACATGTTGCCACAGTGCGGAGAGAAAGCTACTATGGTCTTCGCTCCCGTCTTCTCAAACTGTGCCACATTGTCACGGACCAGGTCATCAAGGAAGTATCGCTCACCTGCGTTCCTCACCGGTTCTCCGCAACACCTCTCTTCGTTCCCCAGTATTCCAAAATCAATGCCGGCCTTTTTCAATATTTCTGCAAGCCCCCTCAAGGACTTGTGAAGATTCTTGTTGTAAGCTGCGTCGCATCCGACGTATAGGAGAACTTCCGTTCCCTCTCTTGCATCCTTGAGATTGAGCCCCTCCGCCCATTTCGCCCTTTCCATCTTCTTTCCGCCCCACGGGTTGCCCGTTTCGTAGATGTCCCAAAGAAGCTTGACAGTCTTATCAGGTGCCCTTCTCTCTTCAAACTCAAGTTGGCGTAGGCCTGTAATGACGTTCACGATTTCTACCTGTCTTGGGCAGGACTGTTCACAGAGCTTACAGGTAGAGCAGTTCCACACAGTTTCGGAGATGTCAAGACCTATCTGAGCTCTTCGCATCAGATTTCTGACATCCATGTCCTCTTCTCCCATGTAGCCAAGCGGACAGGTCGCGGTACACACACCACACTGGAAACACTCGTTTCCGTCGAATCCTGTCAGGTTGGTGACCTTTTCCCACCTGGCATCATCGATCACTAACGTCTTACCACCCCCTTCAGTTTAGATTCGGTGCTCACGATCTCATCTTTCGAGAGAGATTTGATCAGTGCATCCATCTCTCTGATCTTTGAAGCAAACCTGTTGCCTTCAGCTGCGCTGACCCACCATAGCTGCAATCTGTCTGGATTGACGTTCTTTGCTTCCAGGAAGTGTCTCCACCTCTCCACTCTCTTCTCAGTGTATTCGTTGGCGTCGATGTAGTGACAGTCATTTATGTGGCAACCGGTTACGAGTACTGCCCCCGGGTTCTTGCTGAAGGCGTACATAACGAGCTTCTGTGATATCCTGCTTGAACACATCGTCCTTATGACCCTGGCACTCGGAGGATACTGGATCTTGGAAATTCCGGCCTGATCTGCACCTGCGTAGGAGCACCAGTTGCAAGCGAAGACTATCAGCTTCTCCTCAGGTTTCTCCACAGTAGCAGCATCTATCTGCGTCATGATCTCCGGATCCGTAAAATTGGGCATGGTGATTGCTCCATCTATGTTGCACTCTGCAACACAGTTTCCACAACCCATGCAAGCAGCTGGAACTAGATTTATCCACTTCCCTCTCTCGCCCTTGATGGCTCCGTACGGACAGACATCCGCGCACCTGAGGCACTTCACGCACTTCTTCTCGTCTATCTGTGGTATTATGGGTTCCTTGTTTATCTTACCACTGAACAGAAGCTTCGCAGCCTTTGCAGCCGTCGCATATCCCTGGGCTATGGATTCCTTCACTCCCTTCGGTCCCTGGACCGTTCCCGCAAGGAAAACTCCCTGTACTGCGGCCTCTACCGGTCCGAGTTTTGGGTGTACCTCCAGCAGAAATCCTTCGCTATCTCTCGAGAGCTTGAGCTGACTGAATATCTCCTCGTCCTTTGGTTTTAATCCAATGTTTAGGACTAGATGGTCGACAGGTGCCTTCATCTTGGTGGATGAAAGCTGATCCACGAACGTCAGCGAAGAACCGTCAAATTCAAGAGCTTCCTGCGGAGTCTTTGATGGATCGTATCTGAAAAATTGAACTCCCTTTTCACCAGCCTTTCTGTAGAGTTCCTCCGCATTTCTTTCGTACGCCCTGATGTCCTTGTAAAACACACGAACCGTCTTTCCGTTTTCTTTCAAATCTATTGCCTGCTGTAGCATGGTAGAACAGCAGAATCTCGAGCACCCTCTCTCTCCGTTTCTCGAGCCTATGCAGGAGATCATGGCATACTTGTCGCCCTCGACCTTCGAGAAGCTCTT
This sequence comes from Thermoplasmata archaeon, assembly GCA_021787125.1. Classification (GTDB taxonomy): domain Archaea; phylum Thermoplasmatota; class Thermoplasmata; order Thermoplasmatales. The sequence goes on from JAJYMI010000002.1 coordinate 4,355, forward strand.
CTCCAGATCGAGTGAAGTGATCACTTCAGGATCGCTTCCGTACTTGAATTCCGTTGGCTGGTATGGAGCCGCTCCAGTTGCAATTATGATCGCACCTGCATCTATCTTTCCTCCATCCGACAGTGTCGCAGAGAAGTTTCCAACGAACCCCGTTATCTCCTTTACGGTCGTGGAGGTGTGAACTGTAGCTCCGGAACTCTTCAGGCCATCCTGCAGTTTTTGAAGTGTCTTGTCTGCGCTCTCTAGTTCAGGAGAAACGACGTCTATCGAATTCAGAAGGCCACCCAACCTGTCTTCTTTCTCCACCAGGTGGACCTCAATTCCCATCCTCGATAGGGAAGATGCAGCAGCGATTCCCGCAGGTCCCCCGCCTATGACCAGACCAGTTCTGATGACAGGAAACTCGATGTCGTCCATTGGAGTGAGAAGTCTGGCCTTGGAGACAGCCATGTTCACGATGTCTACCGCCTTTTCTGTGGCTGGGATCTTCTCCTTCTTGTGGACCCAAGAGTCCATGTTTCTCACATTCGCCATCTCAAAGAGGTATGGGTTCAGTCCCGCTCTGGAACAGACCCTCTGGAATGTGACACCGTGTGTCTTTGGAGAGCAGGCTCCAACGACGAGCCTGTTCAGTTTGTTCTCTTTTATCTTCTCCTTGATAGAATCCTGCGTGCTCCCCGCACACGTGTACTTGTTCTCTTCCACGTAGGCCACGTTAGGTAGAGCCTTTATTTCGTCTACCACCTTCTTGACGTCAACGACTCCCGCAATGTTGGATCCGCAGTCGCACAGGAAAACACCTATTCTCGGATCCCCGGAGACGTCCAGTGGAGGAGGCACTGGCTCTTCTATCCACTCCCTGTTCTTCACATATCTCAATGCCTGGGCCGTTGCAGCTGAGGCTTCGGTTACGCTGTCCGGAATGTCCTTAGGTCCGGATGCACAACCCGCCACGAAGATTCCATTTCTTGTCGTCGAAACTGGATCCTCAAGTCTGTTCTTGAAGAAGCCGTCTTCGGAGAGTTCGACTCCAAGGGTTTTGGCGAGCTTCGGAGTGCCCTTTGATGGGATCGAAGCGGTCGCAAGAACGACCATTCCGTACTCTTCATCTATGATAGAACCGTCGCTAGTCGCGTACCTTACAGTTATGTTTTCACCGTTTCTTTTCACCGATGCGGGTCTTGACCTTATGTACCTGATGTCTTTCTGAGACCTCGAGTATAGTTCGTCGAATCCCTTTCCGTAAGCCCTTATGTCCATGTATAGCACGGTCACGTTCTTTATGCCGTGATCCGCGAGCTGAGATGCCTCTTTTATCGAGTACATGCAGCACGTCCTCGAGCAGTAGGGGACGAACCTATTGTCACGTGATCCCGCGCACAGAACGAACAGGACGCTATCGGGGTGCTTTCCATTGGATGGTTTTATGATCTCTCCCTCAGTTGGACCCGCGGCATTGATCAATCTTTCCAGCTCGTACGATGTCAGTATGTCTGGGTCAGATGAGTACCCGAATTCGTCCAGAAGGGAGGCATTGAACAGGTCGAAGCCAGTCGCCACTATTATCGACGCGACGTTTTCCTTTATGACGTTGGGTCCCATGTTAAAATCTATCGCATCCGGTCCGCACGCATCGGTGCACCGTCCGCACGGAAGGTAGTTTGGAGGATCGTTCAGACAGCTCTCTATGTCTATGACGTAGGGTCCAGGCTCTGCCTGGGAAAAAGGCGTGTAGATTGCCTTCCTTGCTCCAACGCCAGCATCGAACTCGTTCTTGCGAACCTGAGGGCAGGCCTGGGTACACAGATCGCACCTGGTGCACGCATCAGTCACAAATCTCGGTTTCTGGTTGATCGTTACCTGGAAATTTCCCTCCTCTCCCTTCACCTCGGTGACCTCTGCGAGGGTGATCACCCTGATGTTTGGATTGTGGGTGACATCGCTCATCTTGGGAGCCTCTATGCATATCGAACAATCAAATGTCGGGAAATTCTTGTCCAGGGCAGCCATCTTGCCACCGATGGAAGATGTCTTCTCGACCAACAGGACTTCTGCTCCTGCCTCAGCCAGGTCTAGGGATGCCTGGATACCAGCTATTCCTCCTCCTATGATCAGTACCTTATCTGCCATACTTGACCCCCTCCTCGTACCCGCGCTCAAAACACGCTATGTTCGCATCCACATACTTGGGGAATCTCTTAGTTATTGCTCTTCTCCCAGACTCTGCGGAAAATATCTTAGTGAGTCCAGAAAATGCTCCCATCAGCACGATGTTTGCTCCCTTAGGGTTCTTCAGGGACTTTGAAATTTCTATTCCACCTATCTCTATGCTTCTGAGTTTCATGTCTTGCGGAACCGTCACGAGACTCTTCTCCGTCAGTATCGTCGACTCGGGAGCTAGCTCCTTAACTGTAGTGTCAAAGCCTTCCTGCGAAAGAGTCACCAGGTAATTGAGTTCTTCAGGAAGCGGATAGTCTATCGTCTCGTCGCTTATGACAAGATCGGCCTTGGACCATCCTCCGGTGATGTAGGGGCTGTATTCCTCCGTCATTATGACGAATTTTCCATCCTCCAGCGTCGCCTCACCAACCAGTTTTGCGAGAGTTATTATCCCCTGACCTCCCATTCCGTACATTCTGATACCGAGGTTCATTTCTTCACCCCCATTGCTTTTCTAACTAACTCATTCTCCAGCATGATGTAGGACGGTCTCTTCCTGTTGACGAAATCTCCAAGAACTACCGGCTTTCCATGAAATGGGTCGATGGATACGTCCTCGAGCCTTGCGTCGTTTTGCACTGTCGATTTGGAGCGATAGAATTCCATCTCCTCAAACCCATCCCCGAATCCGTTGAATTTACCAAAATTCGGAGGGCAAGGAGATAGCACTTCGATGAAAGCAAATCCCTTAGTCTCCATCGCCATCCTGATAGACTTTGCCAGTTGCCTGGGGTGCATTACAGTCCACCTAGACACGTAGGAAGCACCGAGGGCAGAAGCAAGGTAAGGAAGGTTGAATGTCGGCTCCACGTTTCCGTAAGGCGTTGATGCTGATCTAGAAGTGAGGGGAGTAGTTGAACCGTGCTGTCCTCCCGTCATTCCATAATTGAAGTTGTTTGAACAGATGACCACAAGGTCCATGTTTCTCCTGGCGGCGTGAATGAAATGATTTCCTCCGATGTTGAAGAGATCACCATCACCGCTTACCACCGTGACCTTCAGCTCAGGGTTTGCAATCTTCATTCCAGTAGCAAAGGGTATTGCCCTGCCATGGGTGGTGTGATACGAATCGAATTTTGCATAACCTGGAAGTCTAGCAGTGCACCCGATTCCCGAAACTAGAACTTGCTGGTCCAGAGGTATCCCGGACTTTTCGACCGCATTCAGATAACTCTGAAGAAGGATACCGAGTCCGCAGCCAGGGCACCACACGTTTGGAAATCTTTCATCCCTGATGAGGGCGTGCTTTGGATGGAACTCCTCGGTGGTCATTTGAATGCCCCCTCGATTTCCTTAAGGATGACGCCATAGTCCGGGATTGCTCCAGGCGGAAAATGGATCTCCCTTGTTTCGGACCTGCTGTACTCTCGTATCGGATGTGAATACTGACCGTAGTTGATCTCCGGTACTATGAACTCCCTAGTATGTCCAGCTATCTCTTCGATTCTCCTCTGTGGAAATGGCCACAGGGTTATTGGCCTGAAGAGACCAACTTTGAGTCCCTTCTTTCTGGCAATCCTCACGGCCTGTTTTGCTGCACGGGAGGTTATACCGTATGCCACGACCGTCACCTCGGCATCCTCAACGAGAAATTCCTCGTATTTCACGATTTTTTCTTCGTTCTTCTTCACCTTACCGAGTAGATGCTCGAGCATCTCTTTCTCAACTGACGCTTCGTTTGAAGGATAGCCTCTCTCATCGTGAGTCAGGCTGTCGACATTTCCTCGGAAGCCAGTTCCCGCGACAAACATAGGGACGTAGTCTTCGGTGTAACTAAATACGCCCTTCTCATCATCGTGCTTCCTCATCATCCTCTGGACGACATCATATTCCTCCAGTGGTTTCACCTCCAGCACTTCCGAAAGGTGCCCCACAACCTGGTCAGATGCTATTATGACGGGTTGTCTGTACTTTTCAGCAGAATTGAATGCTTCTATTGTAATGTCGAAGGACTCCTGAACGCTGTTTGGCGCATACGTTATAGGTGCCAGATCGCCGTGGGATCCATACCGTGTTTGCATTACGTCTCCCTGACCTACCCTCGTTGGTATACCGGTGGATGGGCCAGCTCTCATTTCATCAAGAACGACCGTGGGAGTCTCGGTTATGATTCCCAGACCAATGTTCTCTTGCATGAGTGAAAATCCAGGACCGGAAGTGGCGGTCATGGACTTCGCACCTGCATTGGAAGCTCCGATTATTGCTGCCATGCTTCCTATCTCGTCTTCCATTTCAATGAAGTGTCCACCCAGTTTTGGCAACCGTTCACTCATTCTCTCTAGCACTTCGCTCGACGGAGTTATTGGATAACCTGCAAAGAATCTGCAGCCACCCACTAGAGCACCCTCCGTAATTGCAAAGTTGCCGTCAGCAAAGTACCTACCAGGTTCAAGCAGTGCTGTCAAGTCTGCACCTCCCTTATGAAAATTGCGAAGTCTGGACAAATGGTCTGGCACATCCCACAAGCGACGCACGAATCCTCCTTGCCTGGTCTGACCCTGACTGGGTGGTACCCGTGACTGTTCACAGTCGGAGACCTTTCCAGGACATCTTTTGGACAATAGTTCGTGCAATAATTACACTCCTTGCACCTCTCCGGAATTATGTGCACTTCCCCTCTAGGTTTGAAGAACTTCTCATAATTGATTGGTTCTCGCCATATCTCTCTCTGGTCATCAGAAATTTTAGGTTCTTTTAACATAACTAGCACTATTAAACGACAACATTATTCTTAAATCTCTATAAATCAGTTGCGTTTAGCGAACCTTAATAATTCAGGCTCGCTAAGCTTTTTGATGATTCATTTTTCACTCTGAAATTAAATGTGAATAGAGTCTTGGGTTACCCTGCTTTTGATTGAAGAACGACTCGAGTTGAATTCAGAATCTCGGGAGTGCGGAGGGCCGGATTTGAACCGGCGAATCCCTATGGAAACAGATCTTGAGTCTGTCGCCTTTGGCCAAGCTCGGCAACCTCCGCTGCAGGGAGAACTGGTGGGACCTTAAATCATTTGTTGTAGAGGCTCTCTTTGCTCCTTTCTCACCATTCTGAGAGTAGGTTTTGGATTCTTTGAAGCATCGACGTCATCGATCCTGGTCACCTTGAGGTTTACCGGTTCCTTTTCGAATGCTTCGTGTGACAGTTTCAGAGTCTGTCTTACAGTTTCAACGAACAAATCCATTTCCGTTTTCGTTGCGCTTTCGGTTGGCTCAACCATAAGTGCTTCAGGAACTATCAGTGGGAAGTAGATCGTTGGGGCATGGACGCCGTTGTCGATCAGGTGCTTTGCAATGTCTCCTGCCTTTGGCATGTTGGCTCCGACCGATGATGCTACGAATTCGTGTTTCTTGATCGTTTTTCCCGGTACGGGCATGAACTGCTGCATCTTCTTTCGCATGTAGTTTGAGTTCAGGACAGCAGTTTCACACGCATCTCTCAGTCCATCTTCACCCATCATTTTGATGTAAGTCCAGGCTCTTACGAGAACTCCAAAATTCCCATAGAAACTGGCAACCTTGCCTATGGACTTTGGCGGGACGTAATCGTTGCTGTACTTCTCTCCATCAAAGGTGACTAGGGGATATGGCAGGAAGTCCTTGAGATTCTCGACCACACCAACTGGACCCGCACCCGGTCCACCACCGCCGTGTGGAGTGGAGAAAGTTTTGTGGAGATTTAGGTGGACAATATCGAATCCCATCTTTGCGGGAGTGGTCTTTGTCATGATCCCATTCAGGTTCGCACCGTCGTAGTAGAGGAGTGCCCCCTTGGAGTGTGCATAGTTTGCCATCTCCACGATCTTGTCTTCAAAAATTCCCAGGGTGTTCGGATTGGTTATCATGAATGCTGCCGTTCTTTCCGTCACTGCCTCCTTGAACTTTTCAATATCGACGGTTCCATCCTCTGTCGATGGAATCTGCACAACATCGAAGCCGGCCATGTGTGAAGAAGCGGGGTTAGAGCCGTGTGCAGAATCTGGCACAACGACCTCTCTCCTGGTGCCCAGTTCTTTCTTGCAATCGAAGTACGCCCTTACTATGGACAAGCCCGTGAATTCTCCCCCTGCCCCTGCCAGAGGTTGTAGTGTTATCTCGTCCATTCCCGTTATTTTCTTGAGTGATTCCGAGAGCTCGTAGAGAAGCCTCAACGCTCCCTGGACCTCAGAGGAATCCTGGAGCGGATGGATCATCCTGAACCCGTCCAAGGTTGCTATCTCATCGTTTATCTTGGGGTTGTATTTCATCGTGCAGGAACCCAGAGGGTAGAAACCGGAATCGGCTCCAAAATTCATCTCCGAGAGTTTGACGTAGTGCCTGACAACGGAGAACTCCTCCCTGTCTCCTATGCCGATGTTTTCTCGCCTCATTATGCTGGGGACATCTACCTTGAACTTTTCGTTCTCAAGAGGGATCTTGAGCGTCCTCCTCCCCCTCACGTTGAGAATCAGCGGCTCATCGAATACCGCCTGGTGATACATCTACGCCACCTCCCTGAGGAATTCTCTGAATGCATCGAAGTCCTTGCTGGTATTTCTTTCCGTAACATTGGTGACAATATTGACCTGATTTCTGTCGTTGAATCCGTATTCTTTTCCGAGCATGTAACCCGGGATCAGGTTGTACTTCTTCGCGATCCTGTTCACGAATGTTTTTGATTCCTTCAACCTTATCAGAAACTCGTTGAACACCGGGGATCCGTCGTATGGCAGTTTTACTCCGAACTCCCTGACTATGTCTATCAGCTCTCTGGTTCTTCCCATGTTCACCTCTCCTATCTTCCTGAGCCCAGAGTCACCCAGCAGGGAAAGGAAAACGGCAGAGGCAACTGCCATCAGTGCCTGATTGCTCGTCATGTTTGTTATCGCTTTTTCCCTCCTTATGTGCTGCTCTCTCGTCTGAAGAATCATGGAAAAAGCCACTCTTCCGTTGTGATCTTTTGTCATACCCATGATCTTTCCCGGCATCTTTCTAATGTACTGTTCTTTCGTTCCAAACACACCAACGACCGGTCCTCCAAAGTTGAGTCCCAGTCCCAAGACTTGACCCTCACCGATCGCGATGTCGGCCCCGAATTTCCCGGGTGGAGCAAGTACGCCTAGCGAGATCGGATTCACTCCAGCTACGAACATTCTATCATCGCCAATCGTCTCCTTTATTTTCGGAACGTTGGTGTCTATGATGCCAAACATGTTCGGGTACTCGGCATATACTCCTGAGGTGTTATCGTTCAGGTTCTTTTCTAGTGAATCGATATCGATCATTCCCCTATCATCGAAATCCACCTCTTTGATCTTAATTTCGGCGCCCTTCGCGTAGTTGTCCAGGACCGCACGCTTGTTCCTGCTTATGTATTTGGGTACGATGAATTCGTCCTTCCCCGTTATGGTCTTTGCCATTCTTGCAGCCTCTCCGAGAGACGTGGAAACGTCATACATAGATGAGTTTACAACATCCATTTGCAGAAGCTCTGCGGCAAGGCTCTGATACTCGAAAAGGGCCTGCATTATCCCCTGTGAAATTTCAGCCTGATATGGAGTATAGGCTGTTAGGAATTCGTTCCTATTCACGACGTTTGATATCGCCGCTGGAACGTAATGATTGTAAAGTCCAAACCCCAGGAAGGAATGAAGCTGATTTACCGTCTTGTTCATCCCAACATACTCCCCCGCAACTCTTCTAATCTCATCTTCGTCCATCCCGTTGGGGAGACCCAGCATTTTTGTTCTTATCGACTCCGGTATGTCTTTGAAAAGTTCATCGACACTTCTGATGTTTAACTCCTTCAAGAGCTCTGATAGGTCGCCGCTCATAATGACCATACCGATATCATTTATCTGGATAAAATTGTTCTATTCATTTAATTAGCGTAAAAAGGTATTTGCAACTTGTGATATTTCATCATAGTGGACTCGAGATATCTCCTCTTCCTGACAAGAACTCTTAGGGGTTTCATATACGGAGTATTCTCAGTCATAACGGTCATCTATCTTATTCGTTCTGGTCTGACACCGCTGGAGGCGGGAATCGCCGTCACTTCATCTATTCTCGTGGGATCATTCCTGACTTATTACATTACATCCAAATTTGGTTCTGGGTATTCACGCTCCTTTCTCTTGCTCTTCTCGTCTCTGCTGTTGATAGGGATAACTGGACTGTTCTTAATTCCAAATCCCGTTCTGAAGGCACTGTTCGCGGTGGTTGGTTCCCTCGGGGTAAATCCTTCTGACAATACCCTCTTTTCGGCCTATGAACAGCCGATCATAGCCGGAATCAAGACGGACCAGAAGGAGAAGAACAGTCTGTTTGCCAGGTACACATTTGGAGGGTACATAGCAGCCTCTCTGGGAGCAGCTGCCCTAAACCTGGGCCTGAAGATCTCATTTGAAGTCTCAATGTTCTTTGCAGCTGCAGTACTGATATCCTATCTGTTAATACCGCCCATTCAGGGGAAGAAGAACATAAGGGCCTCCCCCGTTTCAAGAAGAAGTAAGACCATCGCCAGAGATGTCAGCGCCCTTTTTTCTGTCGATGCGGTTGCAGGCGGGTTCGTTTTACAGGGGCTGATTGCGTACTGGTTCAGCGAAAGATATCACTTCAGTCTCTCTCAACTCGGCTACGTGTTCACTGTTGTTGATATCATAACCGCTCTGTCCGTTCTTGCAACGCCTTACATAGCCAAGAGGCTGGGTCTGGTAAAGACAATGGTCTTCACACACATACCGTCAAATATCTTTCTCATACTCATTCCCCTCGTTCCGACTCTTCCTCTCTCACTTCTGTTCCTCTTCCTACGACAGAGCATGAGCCAGATGGATGTCCCGACAAGACAGTCTTACCTGAACAGCGTAGTGGAAGACGAGGATCGGAGCTACGTTGTTGGAACTTCAAATGCGGTCAGGAATGCATCCAACGGAGCTACTCCTTACATATCGACGTACCTGATTTCCATTGCTGCAGGAGCTCTTTCTTTTGTCGCAGGGGGGGCAATAAAAATAGCTTATGACATCGCATTCTACCAAAGGTTTAAGAATTTAAAAGAGCATTATGACAGGGAGCAGAAATGACAGTTCTGTCACTTTGTTACATATGTGGACTGCCTTCAGGAGTGACTTGCAAAATGTGCGGCAAGCCTGTGTGCTCTGAGCACTACGTAGCAAAGCTGGAACTGTGTGTCAGGTGTGCGGGAAAGCTCCACTCTCAGCGGCTAATCTATAAAAGACTGAAGGTAGAGATTCCACATTCGACATCTGCGATACCATTGAAAAACACAGTTTCCAAAAGTCGAAATCAGTCTTGACCTCGTAGGAATTGAGGTGCCGTATCAGCGAAGAAGTGAGCCTCTTCCCCTTTGAGTCCCAGTCCAGGAGCAGGATCACCTCTTTGTGATTCTTTGAAAGATTCCTGCAGAATCCTTCAATTGTCATGAGAGAATGAAGCTGCAGTATTTCACCCTCAAAATTCAGTCTTCTCAGCGCTCTTATGTCGTTCTTTCCTTCCACTATGATCGGGATCGATCGGTTCCTCTCTTTCAAGTCCTCTAGTGATTTGAAGATCCTTTCAACGTTGTCCTTTGCACTCAACGGACTCACCTCTTAATCAGATTGCCTTCGCCCTCACTATCAGTTTCTCAGACTCGGTCTCGAACGGGGAGAGATCGTAATCGCCAAAGGTCCCATCCAACTCAAAATCTTCCGCCTTGAGCATCTCTCTCAGTTCTCCTATTGTCATAGGATAAATGGTTATAGTCTTTTGCACAACTCTCTTTTTCTTGTTGATTATTTTATAGAAATATCTCAGCTGGTAACTGTCTCCCAGTCTCGTCGCTTTCATTGTAACGGATACGGCCGTTTCGCCATCATTGAAATTAGAGATCTCATAGGTTCCTCTCTTGAGAGAAAATCCGTTGATCACGTCGACGAAGAGAAATCCATTCTCGTGCAAGACTCTTCTCGCCTCTCTCAGGATTATCTTCTTCTGCGCGTTTGGAACGAGAAGAAGACTGTTAAGTCCTATTATTACTGTATTGAAGTGTTTCTTGAAAGGAAGAACCCTTGAGTCACCCATGACTTTGACGAAACTGTTGCCTGACTTTCTGAGCATGTTTGGATTTATCTCCAGACCTATTCCTCCCCTGAACTTGGAGATTATTCTCCCCGTTCCGGCAAATATTTCCAGGTAGGGGGCGGTTGCATCGAGTGCCTTGTAGAAAGTCACATCTTGACCGAATATCCCGTATATCCTGTCATAGTATGTTGACTCAAAATCATAGAAATCTTCAACTTCACTCATTTTTTGTATCCTATATTTCTCAGAAAATCCTTTCTCTCTCTGACGTCGTCCTCGGTTTCAATCCCTACGGGTTTCTCTCCGTCGAGCACTCCCATCACCCCTCTACTCTCCCCCTCCTCCGCAACAATTACTGAAAGGGGATTGGATGTGGCAGCGTAGAGGCTCAGAATCTCGGGAACGTTCCTTAGATGTGGAGTCAAGTTGATCGGGAACGAATCCCGTAGATGGATTATAAAGACGTGACCAGCACCCAGTCTCTCTGCGTTCCTCACTGCACGTCCGATCAGCTCGTCGTCGTTCCCATCGCGTCTTATCAGTCTCTTTCCCGATGCTTCGCAGAATGCTATTCCGAACTTGGCAGTCGGAGAGGAGTTCTTAACGGCTTCGTACAGGTCCTCGACCGTCTTTATAAAGTGGGACTGTCCGAGCACCACGTTTTCGTCTTCCTTCTCTATCTTCACAACTGAAAAGTTCACTAATTATCAATGAATTCACGCATAAATTTATTTTCCTAGTCGGAATTGAAATGAGTGAAGTCACTGCTCGTCAGAAGAGAGAAGGCAAAGCAAGTCCGGGAAGAACTCATCTCAATGGAAATCGAGTTCTATGAGGAGAGAGATGGATTCCATTTCCTGTTCATTTTCCCCGTACCAAGGGATGAGATAGGCCTGAGCGGAAAGTGGGCTTACCTCGTTGGTGAGGAAGTAGAGGAAGTCGAGACGAAAGAAGGTACGTTCAAGATTGACGGGTCGAGAGAAGTGATTAATCTCTTTGCACCCAAGTTTGAAAAGAGAGGGTTGAAGGTCAAGATGGAGAATCCTGACAACCTGATAGAAATAAAGAGATGGGGGAGAAAGTACCTAATCAGTGTCTCCTGAGTCTTCCCTTCGCCCTTATTGAGGGTCTTGATTTTACTGTTCCCTTGCCCTTAGTGGCAAGTCCCCTGGATTTCTTTCCTGCGGTTGAGAGCCCCCTGTACACTCTTCCCTTCTGGGCGCTTTCCGCTGTCCATCCAAGATTCTTGTCGTTCGATATGTAAGGATTTGCCGGGTCAACAAACATGACCTCGTAGAACTTGTGCTTACCGTCTTCTGCCAGGTAGTAGGAATTCAGAAGGACCAGGTTTGGGTACCTTCTCTGTGCCCTCTCCTCGGCTATCCACTTATCGCTCTTCCCGTGTGTGATCTTGTTGTAGCCGTATCTTCTAGGTCTCCTTCCACCCATTATCTTTGGCTTGTGCAGACCGCCTCTGCTTACCTTAACTCTCACCACTACAAATCCCGGTTTTGCTTTGTATCCAAGTGCTCTAGCCCTCGATAATTTGGTCGGGGTAGATATCCTCTCTACTGTGCCAGAAGCTCTCCACTCGGTCATTCTCTTCCTGACCATTCCCTTCATCTCTTCCTTTGCGGTTAGAAAGTTATCAGCCTGGAACGAATAGCTACTTTTTGAGGGCAATACATTTCACCTTTGAGCAAACAGGATTGTGACTTATTATATATTGATTTCTTTGTGGGTCGACTACCACTCTTTAGCCGCCAATCTGTGTTTCCAGCGTACCTTTTGTCGGCAACAGCCACTCACAACAATAATATAGAACTCCCCAATCGCAAGAGAGATGAGCAGTATAAGGATAGACTTACCTCCCGACAAGGCAGCAATCATACTCAAGCGGATTCAGAACAGACTGAGCGCCTATAAGGGGTACAAGGTTGGAGGGGACGCAAGGGTTTCCTCCCAGGCCCTGGGAGAAGACATCGAAAAGAGGATCGACGTATCACTCACCAACTTCAAGGCAGCCATAGACAACCTGCAGATGTACGACAAACACGATGAAAAGAGCAAGGCGGAGGATGTCTGCAGAAAGATCGAAAACCTGAAGGAGAAGAAAGTCGTGGTGCCATCAGACCCGCTTCTTGTGAAAGAAGATGACATCCAGAAATACTATCTTCTGGACGAAGTTGGCTTCAGGAATTCAATAGACTTGCTGGACAACATCAACAGCTTCCGTTCGGCATCCATATCGGGAGATTTTGATATAGATGTTCTGGACAAGATAAGTGGAAATATTGAGAAGATAGGAAGCTTCGTCGAAGAGAAGAACCAATCTCTGAACACGAAGATCTAGAATTTTATGAAGGCCTTCCCAAACAGTTCCCTGTTCTTCATCGCCTTGTAGGCTTCGGCTACGTCATCGATGGAGAATACCCTGCCAACCACAGGGGCTATTTTTCCTTCCTTCGAAAGTTTCAGGGCCTTATTCATGGTCGCCTTGGTTGAGCTCACGCTGCCCGCAATAGTATTTCCTTTCAGTATTAGATTTCCGAGGGGCAGACTGACTGGATTGACGTCTACGTTTCCAATGACAACCAGTCTACCACCATATTTCAGTGATCTGAACGCATCGTTGAACGTCGGGGAACCCACGGTCTCGAGCGCGACATCCACACCATCTCCGCTGATCTCCTTTACCTTCTTGGAAAAGTCCTGTCCGCTCACAACAGAGTCCGCGCCAACTTTCTGTATGCCTTCCTTTTTCCATTCGCTGCTGGTCTCTCCTATCACCCTGGCGCCAAGGGCCTTGGCGATTTGGACTGCGTGAGAACCTACTCCTCCGCCTGCGCCCGTGATCAGCGCAGTCTGACCTGCCCTGAGGCCTCCAACCACCTCAAGCGCCTGCACCACCATTCCAGTCACGCAAGCCGATATCGCAGCTGCCTCGGGGCTCACCCCGGAGGGTACCTTCACGAGGGAGATCTCCGGGACGTTCAGGTACTTCCTGTATGCTCCGTTCATGCTCTCTCCAAACGTCCTCTTGTTTCTGCACAGGTTCTCTCTTCCTGACGTGCAGTATTCACACGTCCCGCACGGTACGTATATGAGACTGGCTACGCGGTCTCCTTCCTTGAACTGCGTGACCGCACTACCGACCCTCTTGACGGTTCCTGAGATTTCGTGACCCGGAACCATCGGTAGAACGACCCTGGGCAAGAAGCCCTCCATTGTCAGAATGTCTCTGTAACAAATTCCAGTCTCACTCTGTTCAATCAGAACCTCATTGTCTCTAAGAGGCTCATCTTCCAACTCCCTCACCTGGGGATATTCCTTGAGTTTCGAGAGAACGGCAGCCTTCTGCATGCTCCAGAATTGATTATTGTAATAAATCTTTATAGCGTTCTTGCGACCTCATCTCTCGCTATGACCATGTTCTTGAGCTTCTCGTAACCAACTTCTCTGCTCCGGGTTCTAAGCCCGCAGTCCGGATTCAGTCTTAGCCTATCGGGCTCCAGGAATTTCAGGGCGTACTCGATCCTCTCCTTGATGAGCTGCGGTGGTTCCAGAAAATCTCTGTGAATGTCCGTGACTCCCAGACCTAGTGATATTTTTCTGTTCATAGTGTCTGAGACTTCTTTGAACCTCTTGACGTCGTCGTACCCCTTCCTGTGTCCGCTTAGCGAAGTTGGATCTCTGTTGGCAAATTCCAGGTTGTAAACGGATACGTCTAGGGAAGGAGCGATGTTGAACAGAAGACCATAATCGGTACTATAACAGACGTGGAGGTGAGTCTCAATACCACCTATTCCCTTCACACTCTCGTTCACCGATTCTAGCACAATGTCCATCTCTTCTGGCCGTGTTGTCGCAGCCGGTTCATCGATCTGGACCTGAAGAATTTCGTCACCCCACGCAGATTTCAGCTCCCTTATCTCCTGGTTCATTATCTTGCCGAACGCCATAGCCAGATCCGCCCTGTTCTTGTAGTGGTCATTGAACGACCAGTCCATAAGGGTGTAAGGCCCAGTCACGGGTATCTTGACGTTCTTCCTCTTCAGTTCCCTGAATAAATGAATTTCTTCTACGTGGAAGGGTTCATTTCGTTCTATATTGTCGTAAACGCTCCCCTTGTTGTAGTACCTGTTGTCGAACGATCTTACCGGTCCGAAGATCTTGATTCCGTCCATCCTGGATATAGGGTGTTCGTACATCTCCCATCTGTACATTTCTCCCCCGACTCCAATGTTCATGAGACCGCTCTTCTCGAAAAGGTCCAGGGTTTCTAGTGTCGCCCTCTTTGCGACTTCCTGAAATTCATTTCCCTTGTAGGATCTGAACTTCGATGAAAGGTAGGTTGGTTTCCTGAAGCTTCCTATCTCCTGTGTTATGAGTTCCTCCATCATTCACCACCCTTGAAACTGAATACCTTCTTGTCCGCTATTACCCTGGGAAGAAAGTCGAAGCTTTCCGTGTTAGCAACTATCATTTTATCAAAATCAGTCGATAACGGCTTCATTTTCTGAACCACATCATCTCCGATCCTAGTGGACAGAGCATCGATTATCTTCACTCCAGGCACCTCGCAGTATTTGGCATACGAATATGGATCGTTTCCAATGATAGAGAAGAATTTGTTTCCTCCATCAATTTTGAATTTACCTGCACTTCCGCCGATGACCAAGAACGTCGAGGTCGCTTCGTTAATATCACCGTACACGGAGAAATCCTTTGGCTCGAACGGCTCATAAATCAGTAACCTCTTGATCCCGAGACTTTCGATTATCTCGAGGTATCTTCTCTTCAGTCCATTTCTGACCTCTGAAATGTCTCCCTTGACTTTGCTCATGGCGAGGAAGGAATTTATTCCAGGCAAAAAGTGGAGATACGATTCGCTATCCAATTCATGATAAACCGGAAACGGGGGGTTCTCATCAACCTCTCTAAAAGACTTCACGTCACCCAGTTTCCCGATCCTCGCAACCTCTGGTTCTCGGTAGAAGGTATTGGTCGCCTTATATCTGGCTAAGGGTCCAAGCGTAATGCCCTCTATTGAGAGGGCGATAGGGCGTAGAATATCGTACCAGTTGAACAGTGGATCGGTGAAGTAGTTCAGTGATGCCTCTCTGACGAGATCGTAATAGACGGACGACTCTTCGTTGATCTTCTGAGAAATCTCGGCTCCATCTATCTGACCCTTCTCCCATTTACCATAAGCTTTCCTCAAACCCTCTGATCTGGGGTAGATTCCGTAAAGCAAGGAAATCAGTTCCATCGCACTTCACTCCTCTGTTCAATTTCAGACGTCAAGACGTAAGAACTCATTGATAAATTTGTTAATGGTCTATATGATATTAAACATTCTTCACTCCAGAAGGGAATACAAATATTCATTCGCATGAGAGATCGAATTGGTCTTTCAAAATCATTTAATCTCACATGTGCTGGAATTTTTTTTTGGCATGCGGCTTTTTGTCAACGCGTCAGTGGCGAAGATCGTCTAGGTCCGAGTTACTTCATTTGACCCTGTCTCCCATGATCTTCAGAGTGCTTCTCGAACTTAACATCGCCAGAGACGATATCACAAGAAGGCCAGCAAGTAACGCAATGACAATCATTTCGAAGAGCGAGGGAGGATCTACACCAACTCCCTGACCAGTCAGTGACTTTATGCTGCTCATCGATGCCTTGACGACTCCAAGGCTGGTGCTGATGGATGCGGTATTGTTGGAAACGTTCGTTATCGTTCCGCTTATGTTTCCGAGGCACGTCTCTATGTCAGCATAGGTGCCATTAAGCCAAGGGATGCCGCTGCCGGAAGAAAATATGCTCGTGTTCAGATCACTCAGAGACGCGTTCAATTCTCCAGCATAAGTCATGATCTCCGCTGTGTATCCAGATACTTCTATAATGGAAGAGTTCAGGGATTTCAGTGAGACTTGTACCGCACCAATCGAAGTATTCATATCGACCATGCCTTGATGGATAGCATATATTGTCGCATTGATAGAGTTCAACGATGTAGCTATCGAACCAACATCGGTCTTAATGACCGCATTTGTTCCATTCATTCCTTCGAATGTTGCGTTTAAGGAATTTAGAGAGGTGGTAATTTCGCCAATGTCCGTCGTGATCTGAACCTGCCCTGCACTTATGGAAGTCATTGTAGTGCTCAGAGAGGTCAGAGAAGTTTGCAGAATTCCGATGTCCGTTACTATTGTAGCCTGACCACCTTCAATACTGGTAATGGTCGCGTTTATTTCGCTGAGTTTTGTTGTCATCGTTCCAAACGATGTCTGAAGAGTGGCCACATCACCGTTAATGGAAATGACCGCTGCATTAAGTTGGGAAATGGGTATGGAAAGAGTCTGATTGAGAGAGTTAGTAATCTCTGCAATTTGGCTAGAAGTAATACCCATGAGGTATGCTCCGTTCCCTTGAATAAGAGTGATGCTATAACCGGGAACAGATATCAGCGTTCCCACTATTGTCACAACGGATGTTACATTGTATCCTAGCAACACTATCAATGCAGGAGGGGTAGTCAGGCCGTTTTGGATTTCTATGTTTTCATATAACGAAAAGTTGACTTCAACAACACCTGACTCATATCTCCATGAATTCACTTGAGCGGAAACGATTATTGTATTTTGAGGATTAGAAGGATAAATCTGAATCTCAGTAATATTCGATGAGAATGAAAAATTAGCTCCCCCTTTGACAATATAATTGCCTCCTATAGATTCCGTTGAAAACTGCATCCATATCTGACTAGCACCAATAGACAAAGTCGATAGTTTTAGTTCTTGGACTGAAGTTATGGTGATAGGCAAAATTTGATATCCAACATCCCACCACATTCCTGGCTGGTCATTTGGCATCACAAATGAAAAGAGCAGATAATAGCCGGCTGGACTGAGAGAAGTTGAGTATGTAGGGAATACGTCGACGGTCTCGTACGAAGAACTGTTTAGAGTGACTGTCACTTCGTAGTATGCAGCCGAAGGACTCGTGGCTCCAAGATAGTATGACTCATTTACTAACTGTCCAGGGAAAACGTTCATCGGTCCATCCTGAACAGAGCTCAGCGAAACTGTCTGTCGATTTTGATCAATATTGTTCGCTACGCCCATTGGTAATTCATGACCTGCTGCCTGACTTATG
>JAJYMI010000019.1 GCA_021787125.1 Thermoplasmata archaeon
TATGCTTTGGAAGGAATAACCTTCGCTGGGCCCGTAGCTTAGACAGGTAGAGCGACCGGCTCTTAACCAGTAGGTCAGGGGTTCAAATCCCCTCGGGCCCGTGACAAGGTTTGTAACGATACCGTACCTCTTTATATATCTCCATTGCAAGTTCAATCGTGACATTCACAACCAATAATGCCAAATATGCTAATTTGAAGGAGGGGAAAGAGACATGCCGTTGGTACAGAAACTTGAGGCAGGGAAGCATAAATACAGCTTATGTTTACCTCAGACCTTGGGGTTTTATTGCAGGGAAAATGAAATCCCTTACCGATATCGAGGTTGAACTGACGAGGTATCCTGGAGATTAATGCCGGGTCCGTACTCAATACTATTTGGTCAACTCGCTGAAAAACTTAAGCGTTTCTTTAAGTAATTTATAATAGATTAGTCGGGTGACTGAATTGCATCAGAACCTGTAAGGTGACTCTGGATCTTTCATGATTTCATCGTAAGCCTCTATATTCACGATCTTCATCTCTTTGATTGAATCGGAATTTGAGAACAGCCTGACAAGGTACGGTTTTAGAAGGACTGTGGGGAGAAGCGATACAGACCTTGCCTTAGTTCCCTCGTGGAACTCTGCATACATAGCTAAGGCGATATGGTCTTTGGCAATCGTTTTGAGAAGACCGAAGGTGTCAAGTTTCCCCATATCAAACGCTTTTACCTTGCCATCTTGGGTATAGCAAATACCTTTAATTGGGTCTTGATCTATGTTCTTCCATTCCACCTCAATATCTCTCTCTTCAGAAGTAACATACTGAAACTCTATAACTGATAGGGGAATCCTCTTGTTTAGATCATCCAAGGCACTCCCCCGAGGAGGACATGGGTGCATTCCCAAATCAAATAAAGGATAGTTGACGGAAACAATGTCTTTGAGCGCAGAATTAAATCCATCTATATCGGACGAATGGAACCTGTACCTTCCAACGAAATTCCCCTTTTCCGCATAACGTTCAACTGCAACTATAGTAGGAATTTTCAAAGCCTCCATTCCGAATCGGGATAATACAGGGTTCTCTAGCGCTTCGGTTATCTGGATTATTTCTCCGAGATTTACTGGATTAAGGCTCTCTGTGAGCAGTGATTCTTCTTTTGTCATTCCAGTAATATAGAAAGTGAAATATGTTTTGTCGCCTTCCTCAAATATATTCAAAGGAACCTTACCTTCTCTGGCTACTGATCTCAGAGCATAGCTGTTAAGTGGAGTTGAAATGTGAAAACACATATCCAGACCACTTGCTATCTTCCGGAACATATCTGGATATTATACCACCCGGAGATAATTAAGCTTTATCCAAACCTTCAAACGGGTCTGGTTAAATATATATTTTAGACGAATATGTATAAGAGATGCACTTACCAGACGTGGATAGAAAACTGGATATTGAGTGCAAGATTACAATAAACAAGGAAGGCAGGTTATTCAGCATATCCAAAGCTAATGATTCCATATTTCCCACAATCATAAGGGAGAGAGATGGGACTAAGGTCCTAGTGGCAAAGATACCTAAAAATGTTGCGGACCCCTCCATTTATGGTAAAGAATCTTTGTCCTTCAATGGATCCGCGGAAGGATCAATTGTCGAAATTCCCACGGACAGTCTTCTGTTTCATTTCATAAGCTCACTGAGAGATGTGCCTTCGTTATCCTCAATGGTGATTGAAGTCGAGAAAGGCGATCTGGTGATAATATTCAGGATGCACAGTAATTTTCTTAACAAACTTTCTGAGGTTCTCGGCAAGAAGGAAACACTCAGGCGAATGGTCAAAGATATCTATCTAGGTCCATCAAAAGGGTTCATGTACCATCTTTCTGACATGAAGCTCTCTTCCAGAGTGAGTATTATAGAATATGAGACATCGATGGATTACATTAACGACGAATCAATTGCCAGTCTACTAATAGATGGCGGTATTGCCGAAGTGTCTATTGACCCGACAGGGGCGAGGAGCCATAAGCTAATCCTATACGGTGCTAAAACAGGCAAATACTATTTTCCTGTCATTGTAGATGAAGGCTCCTCCATCTACGAGAGTCAGGTGACAGCTCCCTTAATGAAACTTATCCAAGATCTGTATGTGGAGTCGTTCATAGTGCGCTACTATGGATTTTATAGGGCAGAAAAGGGGAAGCTTCGCATTATAGTTTTCGTAGGCAAAGACAGCAAGCTCGACCACATCGATGAAACATTCAAACTCTTTTCCAGAACCCATGAAACGGTGAGCCTTACACTTTCTTCTGACCTAAACGAAGACATCTGGAAACTGCTGTAATGGTAGCCACTCTTCTGCGCAAAAAATGAATACGTTCAGAATGGCATCCGACTCTCTATCGAAATGGTTATAAAATGACTTTTTCCAAGCCCTCAATCTCGCCTTCCCTGATCGAGAATATCAGATTAACTTCAGGGTATGCAATAAGCCTGAATTTCACGAAACTTGGGACGCCTAAAAAGTGAAAAAATGAAGAGTAATGGTCAGATAGTCTGTATTTATTCATACAGGTTCCTTACAATTTCATTAAGGAGCTTCTTGTAGAGCGAAGAGCAGTTCCTCTGTGTTAGTCTTAGCTTATTTTTCCCCTTTGCCAGACTGGAAGGTAACCTGGTGTACCCTATGATGTCAGTGTACCTTGGTCTTATTGCTTTTATTCTTTTAGCTTTCTCTATTGGGGTGATGTAATCATACTCGTCTATCATACCTATCTGCGACCTCAGTTCTTGAGGCAGGGAAGATAGTCCAGCAGAGGATCGGAGATGGGAAAGAACTCCCTCTCCGTCCCTTCCCGTGACCAATGCAACCACCATCCCTTCAGCTATCCTAAACATCGGGTATGCTATCTCCCAAGGCAAACTTCATAACCGCTGATTTGTCTGCCTCACTGTCCTGCTGTGGTTTAGAAAAGAAATAACTTACCGGGGTACCGAATAATATGTTGTCAGTGCTGAATGAAATCACCGAAAAGGCTTGTGTTGACACATAGCTGATTGGTTGGTAGCCCAAAAAATAAATAGATTCAACTGTCCCTTCCCTTCACGACTATCCTCAGACCCTTCCAGCTTACCTTGAAGCCAGCGGCACGCAACCCCTCCTCAGGTGGGATACCCATGAAGTCTAGGTAATCCACCATTGCATTATCATCAGGGTAGAGAGAGTTGAGGTGAGATATCATCTGGTCTGTTAGCCTGACTGGTGTTACATTGCTTTCATTTGAAATGGACTGTCTGCCAATTGGGCCTGATGGTCTCTGTTTCTCCACTGAATACTTCTGAGCTATGTATTCCCTAACTCTCCACCAATCCACACTTTCCCTGAAGCACATCGCACCCTTTGGACACTTTTCCTTCCCCTCCAGCAGGCAGAACAACTCCGCCTTGATTCCGGATACAGAAATCTGCCTTGCCTTAAGAAGTTCGTCGCCGTAGTATATGAGCGGTGAGATGAATACTGGTACTTCCTTCCCTTCTATACTTATGGAATAGTCAGGTGTTATGAAGCCACCATCTACGTCAATTGATTTGGGATTCCTGTTCACGAATGAAGGGAGCTGTTCCTCTGGGACTTTCTCTCCTGATGTAAGATCTGATACCGATTCATCAAGATGGTAGAGGAATTCATCCTTTTCCTTTTTCCCTGTGCTGCTCTTCAGGGAGATGGATGCATTGATCTCCCAGTCGTCGTGGGTGAGCACATATCTCACAAAAAGTGCTAGCTTCACACCGTACCTCTCGCTCTTCTCGAATATAGATACAGGACCGTTCACTCTTATGATGTGCGTCTGAGCATCCATTCTCTCTTCGTAGAGCAGCCCCTTTGACCTTATGCTCCTTATGAAATCGTTGGAATGCGTTGTGGTCGATACTTCTATCCA
>JAJYMI010000032.1 GCA_021787125.1 Thermoplasmata archaeon
TTTGTGGCTCCTGCCGCCACCGCAGCATCTTTCTATGTAGTTGAAGCAGGAATACTGGGTGCCTCATTGCCAATTACGTACGTGATAGCGGTCATAGGCGTTCTGTCTGCAATGTACATGAACTACTCGTTCTCCAAGAGGATCTCCCACGCCGGAGGTTACTATTCTTACGTAAGGGCGGGATTTGGCTCCAGAACTGGAATTTTTGCATCTTGGCTCTATCTCTTTAACTTGCTTGGTGCTGTGAGCGGTTTCTCGATCTTGTTTTTCGCAGGAGTCCTGTGGCCCATTATACCGGGACTAGCATCAAACGCGCTAGGATGGATTCCGCTGATGTTTATACCGTTCCTAATTATCACATTTCTCCTATTGAGTGGATTGAAACCATCTCTTTACTATACTATGATCGGAGGAGTACTGGAGATCATATTCCTGGTAGTCATCTCCATTATAATCATAGTTAAGGTGGGCCCATCCAACTCCGTGCTTCCGTTCACATTTACCGGTCACAGCTTCAGTCAGGTGGGGCTTGCTACGGTATTTGCAATCCTCGGATATGTCGGTGTCGGATCTGTCGTCACTCTCTCTGAAGAAATGAAACAACCCAAGAAGACAGTGCCAAAGGCCATTCTAATTGCCATAGGGATGTCAGCATTGGCCTACATAATCAGTACATACGCATTCACGGTCGGTTGGGGAATCAACAACATGGGCAGCTTTGCGTCGACCTCTAATCCGGGATTCGTAGTAGTGGCAAAATATGGAGGACCGATCGCTGCAACCATATTCATAATACTCACTCTGAATAGCTTTATATCCAACGGGATAGCAGAGGGTAACGCACTCAGCAGAACGGGCTTTGCTATGGCAAGAGACTCCATAGTATTTCCTAAAGGGCTCTCACACGTTGCAAAGAGAACTGGTGCTCCGTACAAAGTAATCATAGTAGAAATGATCATTGTGGCCATAATTGCACTCGTAGGTGGACTCATCTGGGGACCGTTCACAGCGGCTGCAGTCATAACCACCATGAATGGAGCTTCTCTCTACGTAGTTCACATCATCGCAAATTTCTCACTCCCTGTTTGGGGCAAAAGAACTCTCAAGGCAAAAGTCAAGGAACTGGTACCCTTCGCAATCTTCCCACTGGTGGCTACGTTCGTCTATGCGTTCGCAATATACGGAGTATTCATTCCTATACCATCCTACCCGCTTAATATTGCCTCGTACTGGTTGGTCGCAATCGTCCTAAGTGGAATAGTGGTAGCGGTCGTGATAGGAAAACTCAGAAAGAAGGAAGATCTTGACAAGATCGGAAAAGAAGTAGTAGCACCTGAGCAGACACAGTGATTTCATGGCATTCGACGAAGTGAAACGCGAAAAGCTTGAAACTGAGAGAGAAGAGGATGAACTCAGGAGCTTTGTTGCAGAGATAATATCGTCAGTCAGGAAGAAAGGAGATGCCGCTCTCAAGGAGTACACTTCCAAATTTGACAAGATAGAGTTGGACTCTGTTGTAATGTCGAAAGACAAGATATCCTCGATCTTAGATAGAGTTTCTCCGGAAACGCGAGGGCTGGTGGATACCAACATATCAAGGATCCGAAAATTCGCCAAGTTCCAGCTTTCCATGTACAAGAACATGGCTCTGGAAGTAGATGAGGGTGGAACGACACTTGGTCAGAAGATTATACCTCTTGAATCCGTCGGGGTGTACGTCCCTGCCGGAAGATTCCCACTCCTATCTTCCGCCCTTATGGGGATAGTCCCTGCAACCGTCGCTGGAGTAAAGCGAATAGTTGCCTCGACTCCACCAGGCAAGAATCGGCCCGATCCAGCCGTTCTTTATGGAATTGTGAAATCTGGAGCGACAGAGATCTTGACGGTTGGTGGCGCACAGGCCATAGCGGCTATGACTTACGGTACTGAGAGTGTAAAGGGGGTCGACAAGATCATAGGTCCTGGGAACAAATACGTAAATGAAGCCAAGAGACAGGTCTTTGGAAAAGTGGGGATAGATTTATTGGCTGGACCAAGCGAAGTGCTTATTATAGCTGATGAATCGGCTGACCTGAACAATGTTGCCTATGATCTTCTCGCACAGGCGGAGCACGACGTTGCTGCTAGGAGCTGCCTGGTCACGACTTCGGACTCTCTTGCGAGGAGCGTCGCGAACAAAATGGGTGGGTTCATCGACTCACTTTCAACCAAAGAGATACTCAAAGCCTCGTGGAAGGACAAGGGATCAGTCATCCTGTGTGATACCATAAATGAAGCAGTGGAATATGCAAATTCCTATGCTCCAGAACATCTGGAACTCCATCTGACTGCTAAATCTGAAAAGATAGCTTTTAGAGATCTCAAGAATTACGGTTCTCTGTTTCTAAACGAAAACACTCCAGTCGTGTTCTCTGACAAACTAATCGGTACCAACCATACTCTTCCCACAAATCGGGCAGCAAGGTACACCGGTGGATTATCAGTTGGTTCTTATCTTAAGATACTGACTTACCAGAAGGTAAAAAGCAAGGGAGCAAAGGAGAACTTATCTGGAAGAGCGTACCGGCAAAGCATCAAAGAGGGGTTGTCAGGCCATGCTCGATCTGCCTTCCTAAGGATGAGTCAGAAGGATCAAAAGAAAGCGACATAATCAAAGAGAAAACCGCTTCAGAAGATTTTGATTTTTTTTTATTCCTTCTCATATTTCTTTCTATACGTCCAGACTCCGTCCAGACTCAATTCAAATAATTTATATATCCACATTTCGTATTACGCCCCATGACCGCTGATACCAACCTATACAACTCGATCGCATCCACTAGGAAAATCTCCGATGATGGTTCCTTAGTCGTGTACAACCTCACCAAAGGACTAGATTTTTCTCATCCGGACAAAGTAGCGGTCACCCTTGCCTCAGTGTTCTTTGAAAAGGATGCAAACAATTGGTTCAAGGTCAGCGGAGACCACATCGAGTTTTCACCCAAATACAAGGTGCGGATACTACTTGCGGAAGAACACAACAAACTGCTCACCGAAACGGTAAATGATTTTCTTAGAGACGTCAAGAAAGACGAGATATCTAGGAAATTTGCTAACCAGATTAAGGACGTATCAACAAACGAAGAGAAGATGCGTACAGTTGTTGGCTTGGCTGCAATTGGTGCTTTCTTTAACAAGCCCTTTCAACGAAAGGACGACAAGATAGAGATAGAGGACCAGTTGTTCACGGAAATGTTAGGATCCCTAGAGATCAGGACTCCAACCAATGAGGACCTAATAGACTGGGAAAATCTTCCTATCTGAGCAGGGCTACCAGAACAACGCAACCTTGATACCAACCATCAGAAGGTTCCAACTAAAGGATAGTAAGTACTTCAGAAAGACTGTTGACTGAAAATGTCGGTACAACTTTGGAGGGTGCTCGTTCTCCATACCTGTTCACCCAGATTGTTCTGAATCCGATCTCGGTCGCTGGGATGATATCGTGGTATATGCTGCCCGCTACATGAATGACTTCGTCCTTGCTAATATCGTATCTCTTCAGAAGCTCTAACCAGTGATCTTTTCGTGGTTTGTAGGACTTGACATCTTCAGCGGTTATGAATCCATCCACATCAAGTCCGCTCCTGCGAATAGTTCCCTCAAGAAGTCCCCGGTCAACGTTAGAAAGTATGACTCTCTTGTACCCCTTCTTTCCCAGAGATTCTAGTGCGGAACGAGTATCACTGAAAGCAGGCCATTTGGTTATGCTGCTGGCAAACCCATATGCATCTTTCTCTGACGGATTCAGTTTGAGTTTATGGGCCAAGCTTAGAAAAGTGGACGCAAGCACCTGGCTGTAAGTTGAATAGCCAGTCTCGTTCTTTGCCTCCAGTGAAACGTAGTCGTTGAACAAATCGAAGTTCTGGGAATTTTCAAACTGCGCGAATGTTTTGAAGTTATCTATTATGCCTTTTTTCCAGTCAATCAGAGTGCCATAGCAATCAAAAGTGAGATACGCCGTTCTCATGAGCTTAGGCATTAGAGCTTCCTTCCATTTAACAATTCTTCGTTGTGACATTCTTATCCTTCACCTTACTTTAAACTTGCGACAGAAGATACGTTTAAATAAGAAAAAGTATCTAAATATTGAATGGCAAAAGATCAGGGCAATTTCAAAAAACTGCTTTCAAAGAGACCACTCGTATTTACCGTCATACCACTGAGGGACAACAAGACCGGAGATTCAGTTCACGACGATAAGATTGTTAGAAACCTGAACAACAGGAAGGAGGAGCTGGCTATTGCTCTAAGTTCTTTTACTCGGCTCAGTGCTATCAGTGTTCCTGAGCTAGTGGAAGAAAATCACGAGGGCAAGCCTCGATACAACAGCATTTATACGAGAGCACTGGCTCGAGGAACAGCCGACCTCCTGCACATAGATGCCCTTGTCAACAAGGTCGTAGCTCACATAGAAAACTATGAGAGTTTTGTAGAGTGGATCAAAGAGACTCATTCTCTCGGCATTAGCAACATGATCTTTGTTGGAGGCAATACCAGGCATCATAGATATCCGGGTCCTA
This sequence comes from Thermoplasmata archaeon, assembly GCA_021787125.1. Lineage (GTDB taxonomy): Archaea > Thermoplasmatota > Thermoplasmata > Thermoplasmatales. Next base: position 4,563 of record JAJYMI010000032.1, read on the forward strand.
GCGTTTCAGAGGCAAACGTAATTGCTAGGAGACTGTGGTGGGAATTTCACAAAGAAGAAATAACGATAGGAAACATTTCACTTCCAGAGCGCAAGGACGAAGCGAAGCGCATGCTTTTCAAGACTCTTGCTGGTGCAGAATTCTTTACCACTCAACTCTTGTTCGATAGTACACAGGTTATCAATCTGATTAGCGAGTACCGCAGGCAATGTACTGTGGCGGGTGTCGAGCCCGCTACTATCCTTTTCAGTTTTGGCCCTATTAGGAGCACTGCGGATCTCAACCTGCTTGACTTCCTTGCAGTGGAATTGCCTGTAAGTGCAAAGGACTATATCCTCGAAAACAACGATTTGGCAGAAGCTTCAAGACGTTCGATAATAAACTCCTTAAGGGTGTACAGTGAAATAGTGACAGCATTGGAAGAAAAAGATATACGCATTCCTGTCGGAATCAATGTGGAACAGATGACAAAATCGAACCTTCCGTCATCTGTTGCTATGTTAGAGAGTTTCGAAAAGATAATTGACCTAACGGCTAACGAAGTGACCGATTATCTAAACAAAACGTCCAGCGGTTAGATCAATTACTAGTTCTTTGTTGCCTCTTCTCTGAGAACATCTTCAATTCGAGAATTTTGTCCGACCCTTTCGACTGCTATCTTCAGACTACCTAAGTTATCGAGCATTCTTGGACCGAGATTTGTGCACAGTACCTTCGTCACTTTGTTGTCAGTGAGCACTTTTAGAACACTGCCATGACCAACCAGTTCATCTTTCTCTCTGTTGTGAGGATTTTCGATCAAATTCTTTTCAATCAGATTGCCTTTCTCTATTTTCACTATTAGAAATTGTTTAGATCTTCCAAAGTGGTCGGATACAGTAACTCCATCATCCGTAGGTATACAAGTAATCACCTTAACTCACCCATCACTTCGGTAAGCGATTTACGAAAAATATACTTTTGCAAAGCCAGCCGCTTGATTCCAATTGAGCCAACAAAGTTACAGGATCCATTTCTCGGTCGATTTTATTTAATCAAGCGTGATCATACGCTCCCGTTTCTGATGGAGCCTCTTTCATCTAGAACTAAATAGTTAACTTAAATAGAGAACAACTAAAATGAACTCTATCGAAGTCAATAATCTCAGAGTTTCTTATGATGGGAAGAAGTACGTAGTAGACGATCTAAGTTTCAACGTGAAGGAAGGAGAGATATTTGGCTTTCTGGGCCCAAATGGAGCGGGAAAAACGACTACTATCAGAGTCCTTACAACTCTCATCAAGCCCACCCACGGAACCGTAAACGTACTCGGAATGGACGTAACTAAAAGGGGCATTGATATAAGAAGGAGGATTGGAGTAATACTTCAACAGCCCAGCTACGAATGGAATTTGACCGTCGAAAACAATATGCGCATTTATGGTACGCTCTGGAACATACCTCGTAATGAAGTCAAGAAGAAGATTGACGAAATGATGGTCAAGTTTGAGCTGGATGAAATAAGAAAGACAAATGCTGCAGACATCTCTATCGGACAAAGGAGGAGACTCCAGTTGGTGAGAGAGCTTATGCACGATGCCGAACTCCTATTTCTTGACGAACCAACAATCGGTCTAGATCCCATTGCAAGAAAGGCTATTCTGACCTATTTTAAATCGCTCGCCAGGGATGGAACTAGCATATTCTTCACGACTCACAACCTCGAAGAGGCAGACTTCCTGTGTGATAGAGTTGGAATAATCAACCACGGGAGACTCTTTGCAGTCGACTCGATTGAAAATCTGAAAGCCAGTTACGAAGGAGAAAGGACGATCGAAGTCATGGTCAACAAAGACCCTGAGAAACTCGTAGAAAAGCTGAAACAGAGGCTGGACGGCATAGCAATAGAAGAGTCATTGGGACAGGATCGTCCGCTAAAAATAGTTACTCACAAGGTGCCGGAGACCATGGAGATAATCAATGACTTCATCAGGGAAGAAGCGAGTTCGCTCTTGTGGTTGAACGTTAAGCAGACCGAGCTGGAGGACGTATTCTTCAAGGTGATAGGAGATCATCACGATGAATAGCGTGATTAGACTTACCTACAGGATAATTAGGTCGGCACTTGACATTAATACAATTTCATTTCTAATCTTGTTGCCAGTCGGATATCTGCTGATTATGGGTCTCATGATGGGTTCCATAATCCACACTTTCAGCTATGACGGAACAACTCTGTCCTATGTCTCATTCATTGCACCGGGAGTAGTTGCAGATCAGATTCTGATGGGTGGATCAATGGCGGGATGGGTACTCTGGTCTGACAAACGAACCGGAATGCTCGAACAGATATTCTCCATGCCTTTTTCGAGATTCGAATATCAGCTCAGTAATCTGCTCGCAATGATATTGGTCACGTTTGGAGGGGCGCTCATTATGATGCTCGTTGCTATTCCATTCATTTCCCTAAGCATTACTCCTCTGGGATTCGTATTCGTCTTCATCTATTTGGTTCTGGGAACGCTCACCTTTGGTTCGATCATGCTGGCACTGGGCGCAACCGTTAGATCAAACCAGGTGTTCAACGTAATTAGTAATGTGATGTTCTTTGTAGTGACTTTCACAAGCTCCGTGTTTTACCCGATCACTTCCAAGACTCCGGGAGCACTTGCAATGGCAGCAAAGCTGAATCCTCTTACTTACGTTGTGGACGGAATTCGGAGTGCATTTCTCAATACGAGTTCAACTGTTGACCTGTATTATATCGCAATACTGGTGCTGACTTCTGTTATCTTCATGGCCATAGCTTCGTACACCTACAATCGAATAAAACTCTCAGCGACTGTGTGAATGCACTCTGGACAACTCAATGATGGTAAGAAGTATCTTTTCTCAGCTCTGCCTCTAAGGGTACCGGATGTCAACGGAGCGAGGACAAGAGTCGATACAATTGAAATTCTCTGAATTGAGCGTTTTCTTAACAGTAGCCAATCCCGCACAGACCGATTTGGATGTGTCCAATTGGGACTGTTTCTTCTGGGGCACGACTTTAAAACCTGCTGAAATCAGATAATATATATTTTCGAAGGAACTATCTTCAATTATGATTGTCAAGAACAAGTATAGTGGCGATCAGTTCATTGATCTACAAGATACGAACTTAGTGGATGCAAAAACGACATTGGAAAGAGCAAAAAAAGCATTTCTGGAAATGAAAGAGCTCCCTTCTTTCGAACGATACGAGGCTCTTTTGAGGGTATCTAAAGAACTTGAAAGCAGAAGAGAAGAGTTCGCGAGGATAATTGCAAACGAAGCGGGAAAGCCAATAAAGTATTCCAGAGGTGAAGCGAGAAGAGCATCCGTAACGATGTTATTCTCGGCAGAAGAGTCGAAGCGTATTTACGGGGAGACTATTCCGATGGATGTCGAATCCAGAGGAAAGAACAGATTTGCCTATTACAACAGGGTCCCAATAGGTCCCGTATTTGCGATAACTCCATTCAACGATCCTCTGAATCTTGTTGCGCATAAGGTCGGACCTGCATTGGCGGCTGGAAATTCGATAGTTAACAAACCGGCTTCTTTGACTCCATATTCTGGCTACAAGTTGAATGAGGTCGTAAACAAGTCTGGATTGCCAGAAAATGCAATGCAGACCGTCATAGGACCCGGAGGCGGCGAAGTGACAAACTACTTCTTGAATTCAGAAGAAGTCAAGATGGTTACCTTTACGGGAGGAGTCGAGGCCGCGGATAGACTGATCAAAAAGGCGGGGATCAAGAAGTATTCTATGGAACTTGGGAGCAACTCACCAGTCATTGTCTGGAATGATGCTGATCTTGATTTCGCAACGGACGCAATAGTCGATGCGGCGATGGAATCACAAGGCCAGAACTGTATCCATTCTCAGAGAATTCTTATCCACACGGATGTGTACAATGAACTATCAAAGAGGCTAGTGGAGAGAGTGTCTAAACTCAAGGTAGGAGATCCTCTTGACGACAGCACCGATGTCGGTCCGATGATAGCAGAGAGTGAAGCGGTGAGGGTTGAGAAGGAAGTCAACTATGCTGTCGATCAAGGAGCAAAGTTGCTCATCGGAGGAAGGAGGGAGGGCAGATTCTATCTACCCACGCTCATTGAGAAGGTAAAGCACAATCTTGGCCTGTGGCACAACGAAATATTCGGACCAGTCTCCATACTTCAACCGGTCAGCAATTTTGAAGAAGCTATCACCATGGCAAATGATGTACCCTATGGGCTCCAGGCCGGAATCTATACAAACAATCTTGACATAGCAATGAAGGCAATCCAGAAACTTGATTTTGGAGCCGTTCTGATAAACGATACTTCCGATTTCAGGGTCGATGTCATGCCTTTTGGAGGTATGAAACTGAGCGGACTAGGAAGAGAAGGTATAAGATTTGCGATAGAAGAAATGACCGAGATCAAGCTGGCCATTTTTAGGAAGTGAAAGTAAGGACAAACGGCAAATTTTCATGAAGATTTACCATAGAAAATTAGCGGGTTAGCTGAAGCTGCGGAGCAAGATATTAGAGTTTGCAAGCGATATCTGACTATGAGCGAACAATCTGATTTCTTTATGAAGCTCAGGAGCTCGAGATCTCTGCTAGCTCCGGTGATTAGTATCCGCGATTCCTCTGTTTCGGAAATGATTTCTCTGATAGGACCAGATTTCTTGATAGTCGACATGGAACATTCTACTATAGACGTGGCAGAGCTCCAGAATGTCCTTATGGCGGCTAAACCGATGGAAGTCGTAGCAAGGATAAGGGGACTGGAAAAGAACGAGATAAAAAAGGTATTGGATACCGGTGTGGCTGGTATAATTGTGCCTGGGATCGAAACGGCGAGAGAAACGGTAGAAGCAATTGAGTACTCTAGGATCCCTCCAGAGGGAGTAAGGGGCGTAGGCCCTGGTAGAGCCTCAAAGTACGGATACGGATTTGGAGAGTACGTTAAGGAAGCGAACAAGCAAGTAGTGATAGTACAGATAGAAACGAAGAAGGCGTTCGAGAATCTTGATGAAATACTCTCTGTTCCGGATCTCGATGGCTGCTTCATAGGACCGGTTGATCTTACTAGTGCACTTGGCATAGAGTTCTCATGGAACAACAAAGTGTTTGTTTCTGCGATCGACAGGATTCTTTCTGCATCACGCTCTAGGGACTTGGTGGTGGGTATTTATACTCCCCTTGCGAACAGGACTCCAGAACCAATCATTTCTAGAGGGTTCAATTTCATTATGTTCGGTACGGACAAAGAGTCCATTCAGCTTGAGTACAGAAGTTCCCTCGAATCCTTCAGAGCGAAGACTAAGACTCTGAACCTAGGAACTGACCTAATGCGTCAAGTCCGTGATCGATAGATTCCATCGAACCAGAAAAAGATATTCTGAGGTGTCCTTCTCCAGCCTCTCCAAACGCAATTCCGGGTAGGACCGCTACCTGGTATCTATCAAGCAACTTCTTTGCGAAATCTTGAGACTTCATTCCTAGACTGTAAGATGGAAAAGCGTAGAATGCACCTTCTATTGGCTGCATTTTCAATCCCCCGATTTCAGAGAGTCTCTTTTCCACGTGTATCTTCTTTTTCTTGAAGTCTTCCTTGAATTCCTTAATGAATCCATCTCCGTGCCTCAGAGCGTAAGCAGAAGCCTTCTGGATGAATGGTGGTGAGCATGTGTAGGTGTGCTCTATGACTCTTGCAATGTTGGCAATTACTTCTTTGCTTCCAACCGTATAACCTGCTCTCCAGCCGGTCATAGAATAGCTCTTCGATAAACTGAATATCGTCATTACAGAGTCTGGACGTTCCTCGAGTGAGCCTATTGAAAAGTGTTCCTTGTCGTAGACAAGATCTTCGTACGCTTCGTCGCTGATAATCGTGATTCCTCTGGATTTGCAGGCATGGTACAGTTCTTCAAGCTGCTTTCTGTCGATCACTCTCCCGGTTGGATTGCCTGGAGTGTTAATCATCACTGCAGCAGTCTTGTCATCAAGCATAGAAATGACCTTTGAGGAACTAAATGAGAGATCGTTATTCAGCCGATACTTCACGGGTGTCAGTCCTGCAAGAAGTGCAGGTTCGGTGTAGAAATATCCTGGATCCGGTAGGAGTATCTTGGGTTTCTTGCCTGCCACCGCCATCATAGCTGCGTGAACGCTCTGTTTTGCAGTTATGAAAATAGTGTTCTCGACTCCTGCCTTTATCTTGTTTTTCCGACCGACTTTTTCAACTATAGCTTCACGGACTTCCGGCAGACCAAATGAGGAAGTGTAATGTGTCTCCCCTTCGGTCATGCTCTTGTATGCAACTTCTATTATTTCCTTCGGTGTCTTGTACATTGGTTCGCCGATTGCAAGAGACGTTACCTTTTCCCCTCTGGCAAGCTTCTGCAGTACTATGTTCACAACCTCTAAGGAGGGAGAGCCCTCTAATTCGCTAATGAACATAACCGTGAATCCCTGACGCATATAAAAGGAGTTATTCCAATTTATCAATTCCTCAACGTTTCGATAGACCCAGAATAATATCCATTATCCTTAAGAATTCGACCACAAAAAATCTCAAATAGATGTTCACGGTTGTATTTGTATGGTCGCTTTGAAGAAATTGTCTTGGGAGGAAGTAAAGTTGGAGAAACTTTCTGAAGGATTAACGAGAAAGCTGATTTATGGAGACAGAGTGATGGTGGCAGAAGTTAGGTTGAAAAAGGGAACGGTTGTGCCGGAACATCACCACGAGAGTGAGCAGCTGACCTGGATAATGAAGGGTGGACTTTTGTTTGAGATAGATGGCAAGGAGATTACGGTCAAGGAAGGAGAAGTCCTGGTAATTCCATCCAACAAGCCCCACAAGGCGACAGCTATAGAAGATACGATAGACATCGACTTGTTCAGCCCAATAAGGCAAGACTGGCTGACCGGAAATGACCAGTACCTAAGGGGAGGAAAGGCTTAGATCTGGGAAACCTCAGTTTTCACTCCATGAGATACTATGTAAAAGGCAGGGCATCTTGTGGAATTTTTTATTATTTCCCTAATATCCTTGTCCGCTTCGACTTCAATCTTCAGTTCTTTTACTAGCGGAAAATCGCTTGGATGGAGCATCGGACCTATGTCGTAAAACAGATGTCCTTTAAGCTTTAGTTTGCTAAGTTTCACACCTTGCATGGAGGCCGAAAGAACTATGGTTGAGGCATAGCAAGATAGTACTCCAGTCATCAGGTAATTAAGCGGACTTGTGTACACTCCCTTTCCTCCAAGCACCATGGGTTCATCGACTCCAACGTTGAACGTGGCAAAGTTGGAGGACAGAGTCGCAGTGAACATTGGGCTACCATCGAAGTGAAATTCTCCTTCGATGTGTTTTTCAACGGGAAAATGACCACCATCAGCATCTATTTTCTTCTTCGTCTCTCTTACAACGGTTAGATCCAAGTTATTCACAATCTCTGCCATTTGGTTTCACCGGTTGTGTAGAATTCTGCGTTATAAAAGGTTTATTTTTCACAAGTTACTCTTTAATTGTGCCTTAATCTTTAGGGCTCATTTGTGAGCTTTTTATGATACCAGAATTTTCACAGCTACCATCTTGCTTTCTCAGCAATCTCATCAAAACCACTCTAGAAGTCGTTTGAAAAAACAAAAGAAATATGAACGATTTCCCTCGTGCTCTCTCGCATTCCAGAACGTAAAGTTAGGGAGATTCCTGAGCCTATTTAGAACCCTCCCCAGAACTTCTGCGACTGCGTGCCGTTTTAACCTATTGACCTTAGGATTCCACCATCCACCGGCAACATTGCGCCCGTCACATATTCTGACATCTCGCTTCCGAGGAATACAATAGATCTCGCGAGCTCCTCAGTCGAAGCCATGTGGCCGATCGGTATTTCCTTTTCTATATCGGCTATTGCTTGCTCCACTGATATCCCCTTTCTCTTGGAAGTATCAGAGGCAACCTGATCTATTCTTGTAGTTTTAACGTACCCTTGTAGAATTCCATTTATCCTAATTCCCTTTGGTGCAAGTTCACGTGCCAGGGTCCTTACCAAACCATATATCGAGACTCTAGCTACATTAGAGAGTGCAATGTTTGAAATCGGTTCCCGAATTGCAAACGAACTCGTGAAGACCATCCTCCCCTTGGTGCCGGCCTTCAGCATATGATCCGCTACCCTTCTGGCCATGTATGCTGGACTGACCATGAGTAGACGAGCACCGTTCTCCCAATCCTCGTACTCCTGTTCCATGAAAACACCAGGTTTTGGGGATCCCGCAACATAAACAAAGGTGTCGATTCCACCCAGGATTCTGACGGTTTCAGAGACAAGCATGTCGATATCTTTGCGCAGAGTCAGATCGCTCAATACTCCGTGCACCTCACCCAGTGGTCTGAACTGTTCGAGCACCGAATCCAATCCCTTTTGGTTGATATCACTGACCACAACCCGAGCTCCCTCTTCGAGGAACTTTCGAGCAGCCCCTGTGCCTATTCCCCCTCCTCCTGCACCCGTGACAAGGACTCTTGCATTTTTTAGTCCAGAGGTCATAGGCATGATTACCAACCTCCTGATTGAGTCTCATACATCTTGCATCTGCCATCACTAATTTTCAAAACTGGTTCTGATATCATAGAAATCCTATCCCCACAAAAGCAGTGGATTTCTTTATTTAACCTTAATGGAATTGGCTCCCCATGGAGTGAACTACATCACCCATGAATCTGCATTTCTTAGTATTAGATTATTCGCTCTCATGTCGCAAATTCTGAACACTTGGAAAAAAATGATAGTTGGAGAGAACCACTACCTTCTAGTCAGGACCTGCATAGCACATCTCTTTGTTACCCAATCAAAGAGATTTCCTTCGCTCAATTAGGTAAAAGTCCTATTTCCCTGCGCCCTCAAATACCTTCCCTAGTCTCCTCACGCCCTCCACAATCTTCTCATCTGAACTGTACGTGAAGTTGATTCTCATCGACTCGTGATTATCACCATCAGGATAGAACTCAGATCCCACAACGTAGAGAACTTTCTTCTTGATCGCATCCTCCAGCATCTTGTCCGTATTGGCTCCCTTCTTTGTGACCCATATGAACATTCCACCGTCCGGTCGTGTGAACTCGACGTCGGATGGAAGATATTCTTCAAGTGATTTCAGCATGAGATCTCTCTTTCTTCTGTACAGTTCAATCACGTTGGGTATCCACCTGTCAATGTAACCACCCGATAGGTATCCCTCAGCTATGTACTCCGATATTGTGCTGGAGGCAAGATCCAAGGCCTGTTTGACCAGTTTCATCTTGTCAACTATTTCCGGCGGAGCGATCGTGTAACCGAGTCTGAATCCGGGTGCTAACACCTTGGAAAAAGTACCCATGTAGATGACATTATTGTTCTTGTCCAGAGCTTTAAGAGCAGGAAGCTGCGTTCCCGAGAATCTCAGACTACCATATGGGTCGTCCTCAAGTGCGATTATCCCCTCGTCTGAAATTATCTCAAGAAACTCCTTTCTCCTTTCGAGATTCATCGATATTCCGGTAGGATTCTGGAAATTCGGCAGAACGTAGATAAACTTGGGATGACTATATTTCTTCAGTGTTCTTCTGAGCGCGTCCATCTTCATCCCGTACTGGTCCATCTCCACTCCGATCATCCTGATGCCAGATGCCCTGAAGGCCGTTATTGCACCCAGATAAGTTGGCGCCTCCGAGATTACGTAATCCCCGGGATTTGCAAGAATCTTACCCAGCAGGTACAGGGCCTCTTGGGAACCCGTTGTCTGGACGATCTCTGATGGATCTGAATTTATTGAGAGCTGTTGCTTCATCCTCTTAGAGATTGCAACTGACAGACTCTTGAGACCCTCAGTGGCGCCATACTGAAGCATCTGTCTGCCGCTCTTTGTAATGAGCTCGTCGAATACCTTCTTGACGTCGTCCACAGGAAACGACTCGGGGTTAGGAAGACCGCCCCCGAACGAAATCATCTCTGGGTCTCCTATGGCCTTCAGAATTGATTCAATAGCAGAAGGCTTCATGGAGTTGACTATGGTAGAAAATTCCCACCTAGATAGAACGTTCTTCTCCATAATGTTAGAGCTGAACTGACCTAATAACACTTCCTGACATTTCTTCGGAAATCCGCCTCATGGTTTCAGCCTATTGGCGGGGTGTTATCGCCCATATTTTTCTTCAAGATATATCTGAAGACTCTTAAGTAAAAAAACTCAGATGTTAAAGAAATTAAAAAAAAGAAAAAAAATTCCTGATCTACCTTTCCCGCTAGGGTGGCTATTCGTCAAGTATTCCCTTGTAGTACTTGCTGCCCTTCACACCAGAGTAGACTCCGACGTAGAAGAATATCAGTGATACCACAATGAAAATGAACGTGTCGATAGAATCGAGTTGAGATTCCCTGCCGAAAATGCGCCCTTGGTAAAGTAGGAGAATATGAACACGAACACAAGGAATATTGGAAGGTAGATACCATAAAGGTAACCCATCCCATTCACCTTGGTGTGTCTGTTGTACAGAAGTATCAGCACGACTCCAGCTAGATCAAGTGGCACTACGTACAGTATCGCAACGAAGCCAGACCAGTAGACCATAAGCACCGTGACAATAAATGCAATTGGCGCAAGGATGGAAGCAGCGGGCAGTTTGTAAGGCCTATTTGCATTGGGTGCGGTTTTCCTAAAGACGGCTAAGCTTATCGGTCCGGGTGCGTACGATATCAGGAATGCATCAACCATCAGTCCGATTATCGATGCCAGTGATCTTCCCAAGGCTACTAGGACAATGGACACCACCAGCACAAGAATTACCGAATAGATGGGGACCCCTTTAGGACTCAGGTGTCCCATGGCCTTTGGCAGGTACTTGTCTTCTTTTCCGAGTATTTGTCCAACTCTCGCAGCACCACCGTAGTAGATGATTCCGTCCTTGAATGTGGCTATGAGAGCGACTATTATTGCCACTATGACTATTGCCGGTATGGCCAGTACCTGTGCTTCGGTCGCATATGGAGATGCATAGGCAGTGAAGGCTCCCCACGAAGTTACATTAAACAGGCCAAAGTTGGCTGCACCGACGAAGACGAACGCAAGCAATGCGTATATTATTCCCGAGATTACTATTGACAACACTACGGCCAGAGGAATGCTCCTCCCAGGATTCTTCACCTCTTCTGAGTAGTCGATTGGTTGCCTGAAACCTCCGTACCCGAATATCGTTATAGTAATAGCACTGAAGAAACCGATCGCTCCGAATGGTGCAATTCCTCCATAGGACTTCGAAGTAAAGTTCGATCCGTGGAAGAAGAAGAGTAATCCGATTACTGTGACTGCTATCAGAATAATTGTAACTACCGTAAGCCAGTTGTTGATATTGCCCATGTGTTTTATTCTCAGCATGTTGATTCCAAATACTGCGAGTAGCACTACTTCAGACACTATTATACCAGTTGTAGAAAGCAGGCCACCGGAGTAAAAGGAAGGAACGTAGAAGCTGGCATACTCAACTACTGCAAACACTATGACCGGCGAGACGAGGAGGTAGCCTACAAAAGACGACCATCCGTTTATTGCGCCGACCAAGGGGCCATTGCTTCTGGACGGATAGTGTGCGATACCACCTGCCTTTGGCCAAGCCGTTCCAAGCTCCGAATATACAAGTCCTACAGGTATCAACATAAACATGGCTACGAACCATGCTAGAATACCACTCGGGCCCGCGAATGCGACCGTGTACACGGGTGCATACGCTACAGCTGGACCCAGGATAGCACCCAGAGCTAGAAAAACGACGCTCCAAGTTCCGAGATCTTTCCTGTATCCAGACACTTTGTGTTCCTTACCAACTGAGTCCTTAGAACCCGTTGGAATATCCCCACTTTTTGATTCATCACTCATTTACTCACCTTAGAAAACATCCATGGCTATTACTCTAGCCATTGCTCCACTCGCTTTAAAAATCTTGAGCGGAAGTGCGGCAATCAAGTATTTCTTTCCCTCCTTGAGCTGGTCCAAGCCTGCGAGATCTTCGATGAAGGCAAATCCGTGCGACAGAAGCGCTTTGTGAACCTTAAAGTCCGAGTGACTGAAAGGCTCTATTCCGAGGGTGTCTATTCCGATTAGCTTTGGCTTGTGTTTTATTAGAAAATCTACCGTGTCTAGTGCAAGCCCCGGGAACTCGTACTGGAACTCTCTGTTAAATCCCCTCTTCTTGTCCCAGCCCGTATTGATGAGCACTATTTTCCCGTCATACTCATCCTTCCACTTACTCTTCAGGTGCTTCAGAGTAATTTCAGTTCCTTCTGTTTTAGGTCTGATTACATAGCCTTCTCCGACTAGTTGTTTTAGGGGGAGGTCATCCACTGTCGTCATGGTTTCAATCATGTGGTATGGTGCGTCGATGTGGGTACCGCTGTGTGTGACAGAAGAATATGACTCCACGTTGTAACCATCTCGGGCCGCAATGCCTATTGGTGCCACACTCAAGAGAGGATTTGTTGGCCACAAAGGCATATAGGTTTTGAGGGTTACGCTCAGGTCGAAAATACCCCTGATTTCCATCGGAATAAATAAACTAACCCTCTATTAACCTTATCGGTTAATTCTAATATTTCTTTTAAAGGTGAACTAATAATTTTATATCTACCGTTGTGCTCTCGACGGATTAGGGAGAACAATCAGTTTTTGCCGTTGGTGAAGATTTTTGGAATAAAAAATTCAGACGAGACAGAGAGCACAGTAGGTGTTCGCATGTACCGAACTCTGATTTGAAAGTCGTTCCTCTCGCATCCGCCGTGGACTTTAATCTAACCTCTTGAGATGCTCACAAGATCCGTGAGGGCCGCTTGAGCCGTTTGAATCTTCCCTGCGCCTGGTCCCATGCTGTATATCTTCCCCATCGTATCAGTTTCAATTTCTATTGCATTCATCACGCCGCTAACTCCAGACAGAATATCGTCTCTGGCTAGCTTCGTCGGCCTGACATACGCGGATGTTTTGTCAGCATAAGCGATGAGCTTGGTCTTCTCTCTGGCTTGTTCAGGCGTCACATTTCTTATGCCTTCAATCTTGAGACTGCCGAATTCATGGTTCCACCCGAGGATGTGAGATATTATCGTAATCTTTGATGCGGTATCAAATCCGTCGACATCATTTGTTGGATCAGCCTCTGCATACCCGAGTTCCTGGGCTTCCTTGAGCGCCACCGAGAAATTCTTTCCCTCTTCCATAGATGTCAGAATGTAATTGGTGGTACCGTTCATGATTCCCCTTACGCTCTTTACCTCAGCTCCCGGAAGCAGGTCCAGGAGATTGAAGGACGGCGTGCCTGCCATTACAGTTCCCTTCATCAGGAATTTCACTCCCTTCCTTCTGGCCAGTTCTGTGAGCTCTTTGTACTTCAGTGCAGGCGGACCTTTGTTTGTAGTTATAACGTGCTTTCCCAGCTCAAGAGCAGTCTTGACGTGCGTGTATGCGGGCTCAGCGGTCTTGAGATTCAGCCAGGTGAATTCACAGACAATATCAGCGTCGGATTCCTTGATTGTCGAAATTACGTCCTTTTGCTGAAACGTCCTTCCTGTAGCTATCTCGTTGACCAGATTCCTGCCAGGGTTTGTAATGTGTCCATACTTCATGTCCACTATCTCGCTTATGGAAAAGTCCTGCAATCCCAGCAGCTCTTTCTTTCTCGTAAATAGATCGAAAAATCCCTGACCCACGGTACCAAATCCCAGTATCAAGATCTTAGATTTCTTAGAAGTCATATCAAACGATCGATTGCGATTAGTTAAGGATTCTGGTGAGTTCAAGAATATGGAGGAGTACCACTCGGCGCTCAGACTTACGAAAACTGAGAGAATACAGTGCAATCACTGGGTGAACAGGCTTGATCACATTTACTCAGAGTTTCTTTAGCTCTTGTATCACCTTGGATATTGATTCCTGGGCGTCACCATAGAGCATCTTTGTCTTGTCCATATAGAAGAGGTCGTTTTCGATTCCTGCAAAACCTTTACCTGCACCTCTCTTCAAGACCACGACGTTCTTTGACTTGTCAACGTCAAGAATCGGCATTCCGTAGATTGGCGTTCCCTGGATTCTAGCCGCTGGATTTACGACATCGTTGGCGCCAATAACCAGTGAGATGTCGACGTCCTGGAAGGCTCTATTTGCTTCATCTCTGTCCTCCAGAAGATCGTAAGGAACCCCCGCCTCAGCGAGCAGTACGTTCATGTGTCCTGGCATCCTTCCCGCCACCGGATGTATCGCGAAGAAGACCCTTATTCCCTTGGAAATTAGTAAGTCCGTGAGATCTCTGACCTTGAACTGGGCCTGCGCAGAGGCCATTCCGAACCCTGGGACAATAGCCACGGTCGAGGCGTAGGCAAGCATTACTGCTACATCCTCGCTGCTTATAGGCTTCAGATTTCCAGATATCGTCCTGTTTTCTTCGCGTGTCCTTCCAAATCCTCCAGCGAGTATAGCACCCACAGACCTGTTCATTGCCTTGGCCATGGCGAGTGTCAGAATTGTGCCGGCAGCTCCCACGAGTATTCCTGCTACCACCATCGCGTAGTTAGAGAGAGCAAACCCCTCTAGTCCAACCGCTATTCCAGTCATTGCATTGTAGAGTGATATGAGTACCGGCATATCGGCTCCACCAATTGGGAGGCCCATTAGGAAACCGTAACCTATTGTGAGGACAAAGAATGGAATCAGCGCATCTCTATAAGGAAGCAATGTGTTGAAGTGTGTCAGGAATAGAACGCCGAAAAATATCCCGACAGCGGCAACTATGAGGTTTAGCACCTGTTGCAGGGTGAATGTGATTGGTTTCTGCATCATCCATCCCTGAAGCTTGAGGAAGGCTATCACACTCCCCGCAATAGATACGTTGCCGATTATAGCACCGGCAAGTGCTATTGTGATGTTGAAGGAAGATGCGTTACCTCTTATTAGTTCAATTGCGGCAATTGTGGACGCAGCTCCCGCCCCCATTCCGTTGTATATCGCTACCATCTGCGGCATGTTTACTATTGCGACCCTCCTGGCAGCAACGTAACCTATGACCGCCCCTATCAGTATGGCAGGAAATATGAGAATCAGATTCGATATTCCAGGGAGGAAAAATGTCGCTCCGATGGAAAAGGCCATGGCGATTCCTGCCCATAGTATTCCACTTCTGGCAGTTGCAGGGTTGCCCATTCTGATCAGACCTATCACAAATGCAACGATGGTTAGGACATAGATCGGGTCCGTTATGTCTATCATCTTTCACCACCCCTCTTCCTGAACATTGCAAGCATGCGTTCGGTCACAACGTAACCACCTACAACATTGAGGGTGGCCATCACGACTCCGACAAAACCTATCACTCTTTCAACGTCGTTTGTCGCATACCCGAGTGCCAATATGGCTCCAACAAGGACTATCCCATGAACAAAATTCGACCCTGACATAAGTGGAGTGTGAAGTATTACGGGCACGTGACTTATGACTTCGTATCCCACGAATACGGCCAGCAGGACTATGTACAACCAGGCCCAGTCAGTAATGATCAGTTCTTCTCACCCTCCTTCTTCGGAGGAGGGGGAAATGTTACTTTGCCATCACTACATATCATGCATGCGACCAAGAGGTCATCCTTCTCAGGTTCCACAAGATTGCCTTCATTGTCAATGAGTATGGAGATGAAGGACGACACATTCCTCGAATACATCTGACTGGCATTTATCGGTGCCTCCGATTGTGGATTGATAGAGCCTATGATCTTGACACCGTTGTGCTCAATTATCTTGCCCTGCTGTGTCAGTTCACAATTTCCTCCCGAGTCCGCCATGATATCAACAATAACGCTCCCCTGTTTCATCCTAGAAATCGTGCTGGCATTTACAATCAAGGGAGCCTTTTTACCCGGCACTCCTGCGGCGGTTATCAGGAGATCTGATGAAATTATTGCTGTCTCAAGCATCTCCTTCTCTTTGTTTCTTTCCTCTTCTGTCAGTTCTCTTGCATATCCACCAGCTCCCACTGCGTTGAATCCCACCTCAAGGAATTTTGCACCCAGGCTCCTGACGTCATCTCCGGCTGCTCTCCTGACGTCGTATGCCAGTACGGACGCACCGAGCCTCCTGGCCGTTGCAATAGCCATCAGGCCAGCTACACCCGCACCTATAACGAGGACATTCGCAGGCTTGACAGTTCCGGCCGCGGTCGTCAGCATGGGCATGAGTCTGGGCGAGTGGAATGCACCTATTACTGCGGCGCGGTATCCTGCGACTGCTGATTGCGATGAGAGGACGTCCATGGACTGTGCACGAGTCGTCCTTGGGAGGAGCTCCAGGGAATATACCCTGAGCTTTCTATTAGCCAAATCCTGTCCAAGAGAAGGGTACCTCAGCGGATAGATTTGACCAACAAGAGTGGAGTTTGGTTTGAAGTGAGGGAGATCTGTCGCATCCGGTCTTCCCAGCATCAGTATAAGGTCTGATTTAGAGAGGACCTCTGAACG
>JAJYMI010000053.1 GCA_021787125.1 Thermoplasmata archaeon
GCGTTCCACATACCTCTTGCCCTTTCTATCGAACCGATTGACCGTCCTCTCAACCCATCCCTTTATCCGATTCATCAGAGAGCCAGCACCCATGGACGCCAGGACGAAGAGGAGGAATAGGACTAGTAGGGTGACACCGACAATCGCGACCAGCTTCAACCCACCCGTAAGTATCTCTAGTCCGGACAGGACGGCGAATGCGAATACTCCCACGAAGAATATAGAATCAAATCCTCTCTCTCCTAGGGCAATCGCTGTTGCAGTCCCGACGGGTTCCCCGTAATCACTCAGTTTCTTGATCCTTACAGGCTCCCCTCCAACATATCCAGGCGTGATGGAGGCCGCAAAAAGGGAAGAAATTACCGTGATGAAGGACTTTGCAAACGATATCTTGTAGCCATTCGACCGCGAAAGTATCTCTATTCGAAGGGACCAGAAGACAAAGGACATTATGTGAAGTGCGATCGCTGCCAGGAAGAACAGATAAAAAGTTGAAGGCAGGACAGAGATAGCGTGGATCAGGTTTGCGGGACCATATATGAGTGTGAAAATTAGCAGAGTTACTGCTGAGATGGCGATGCCGATGTACTTACTTCCTGCCCTTAAATTCAATTAGTTCACCATATATTCTCTCCAGCTGTTCCGCAGTAGATTGAATGGAGTACTCAAGACTGGATTTTCGAGCATTCTCCGAATAACTCCTGAGATCTTGTCCATCCAGCTCACGAATCTTGTCGACCAATGCTTTAGAGTCCCCATAATCCACGAACCAGCCGTTGTAGCCCTCTCTCAGTATCCCAATCTCCCTCGTCTCGTGAGAACCGATTACCGGTGTTCCAGAAGCCATCGCTTCTATGAACACTACTCCAAAGGTCTCTGCCCTCGATGGGGCAACCAGCAGTTTTGCATTCTTCAGGAGATTTACCTTCTCTGCCTCTGAAACGTATCCTAGGTACTCTATGTTGTCGTAGCGCTCTGCGAAATCAATCACGCTTGATTTGAGAGGGCCGGTTCCTGCGATCTTGAACTTCCTCTCCGGGAGCTCAGAAGCAGCTTCGAGCAGCTCCATGACACCCTTGTCCTGTGTCAGTCTCCCTACGAAGAAGTAGTAGTCTTCCTTCTTGTCACTGTAGACAAATCTACTCAGGTTTATCCCGACGGGAACTATTTTAGACTTGTTTCCAAAAGTGCCAAGATAGTCCGCTACAAGCTTGGATGGCGATATCACAAGATCGAGCTTTGAGTAGAGATGCATGTTGTACTGGAATCCTATGTTCAGGATGCTCTTGATGAATGGAAAATTTATAGTGTTATCCATATTGACGAAATCGGTGTGGTACGTCCCGATCGTCGGTATGTTCCTATTTCTTGCATACCTGTATCCCATGGTACCAAGAGTGAAAGGAGTGTGGATGTGTATCACATCTGGATTGAATCTGTTCAAGTCCCTGTACATTTCATAGACTGGAATTCCAACCTTGTATTCCTTGTACAGCGGGAATCGGTACGCGGGTATACCGAAGACTCCGTCATTGTTGGAAAAAACTGTGTAAACCCTTACCGAATGCCCTCTCTTCTCGAGCTCTGCCTTGTAATCGACTAGGTGGTTCGCTACACCATCAGCTATCGGGTGGTACGTATCGCTGCATAGGGCTATTCGCATTGGGAGTCGAGTGACCGATATTTTTACGATTATAAAGATATATCTTACTCAATAGGGTCGCCTGTTCTAGGAAATTCTTCTCAGATGGCTCTCTGAAGCACTGTATGAAGCAGGAGTTGCACGTGTTTGTGTAATCGTCCCACTTTCTGTTCGTGTTCAGTTTCTTTGTCGTCTTGTAGAAGCAGGGATAGACGTCTCCGTGGTAGTCCGCGTAGAACACCTCTTCCCCGGCCCTGCACCTCTGGACGTCCTTCTTGTCCAACCAGTCAACTGCCTCCTTGTAGTAGGTCCTTGTGTTCCCGAACTTGTACTCCTTGTAGTTCTCGTAAGCAAAATTGAATGCCTCCCTGATCTGGTTGTTGTGCACTGGTACCTTCTCGTAGTAGTAAGAACTGTTGTCTGGAAAGCACATAGATACGGGCAGTCCGAGTTCGCTGTTCACGAAACTGGCATATTCGCCCATCTTGTCGTAACTGAAGTCGGTGACGAGTATGTTTGAGGTGAGGACTTTTACCCTCGGTCTGAGGTACTTCATGCTCTCGACGACCACGTCGAATATCTTTCTCCCCCTGTACTCATTGTGAAGGTCTGGAACGTGGCTGTCAAGGCTGATGGTGGCGGCATCTAGGTAGGGGTATATCTTGCTCAGGACGTACTTGTTCGTGCCGTTGGTCGCAATGTGAGTCCTGAAATTGTGTTCCTTCAGAGTCTTCAGTATTTTCGGGAGGTCGGGATGAAGAGTGGGCTCTCCTCCCGTCACCGAGACTATCTTCACCTTGTTGTACTTCATTTCATCGACGAAGTCTTCAATCCGGTCCTTTGGAAAGAGAACGTTGCCTTCGAAAGCATTACATCCCTTGCAGAGGAGATTGCACTTAAAATCTATGTTCCAGATGACTGTCCTCATCGTTCGTTGAAATGATGTTAAGATATAAATAAATTTGAGTTTTGAAAGCGACTAATTCTTCTCTATCTTCAACAGGTACTCTGTGAAATAGCTTATAACTATGTCCGCTCCAGCTCTGAATATAGAACTGACGGATTCGTTGACCACCGAGTCGAGATCTATTATGCCGTTCTTGGCTGCTGACCTGATCATGGAATACTCAGCACTGACGTTATAGGCCGCGATTGGAAGAAGAAATCTGTTCCTGACTTCTCTTATTATGTCTAGGTAGAACAGCGCAGGTTTTACCATGACGACATCTGCTCCCTCCTCGATGTCCAGTTCGACCTCACGAATAGCCTCTCTGGTACTCGAGTAGTTCATCTGATAAGTCCGTCTGTCCCCGAAAGAGGGTGCAGAAAATACGGCATCCCTGAAAGGAGCGTACATCGCGCTTGCAAACTTCGCGCTGTAGGCCAGTATGAGCGTATCCTCAAACCCTGCATCGTCAAGTCCTTTCCTTATCCGCCTGACCTGCCCGTCCATCATTCCAGAGGGTGCAACTCCGTCCACTCCTGCATCCGCATAGCTCTTCGCGATCCTGGCATACACGTCCAGTGTGGAATCGTTGTCCACCTTCGTACCCTTGATGAGCCCGCAGTGGCCGTGATCCGTGTATTCGCAGAGACACAGGTCCGCAAAGACAACCAGATCGGTCTCTTTCTTGATCTCTCTTATCGCTCTTTGGACAATCCCCTTATCGTCATAAGAAGCAGAACCGCGTGGGTCCTTGTGCTTCGGTACACCGAACAACAGAATTGATTTCACCCCTAGCTCCTCATACTCCTTTGCCTTGTCTACGAGGTGCTTCAAGGGAAATCTGTAGATGTCAGGCATGTTCCTGATTTCCTCTCTCTTGGTGATGTTTTCATCAACAAACATGGGCATTACAAGCTTGTCAGTTCTTATCTTTGAATCAGCAAATATGTCTCTAATCCTGGGAGATTTTCTTAATCTTCTTAGCCTCATATCTGGAAAAGTTTTCGTTCAATATCATCTCCATATTCGTGACTGTCTCTGATGATCTGATGTCCTTCGCGTTCTTTATACCATTGATGACAAATCCTAGGAGTTTGTTCCTCGTGGACTCGAGCCCCTTCCTGACCTGCGCTTCCTTGTCCTTGCCATAGGCCTTCTTCTCGAAATACTTCATCTCTTCTTCAATGATCTTGTTCGAATAGTCAAATATCTTTTTCAGGAGCTCTTCTCTCTCCACGTTCATCAGTTTGCGTGAGAATTTGTCGAATTCCACGTTCACCGTCTTCAGGCTCTTCGTAGCGTAATCATTCTTCACTTGATCCTTTTCCGTTATTGTCTTGGAGAGCATCGCCATGTTCACTAACCTGATGCCCTCTGGCATCTCGGTGGAAACGTTTGGCGGGACGCCAAGATCTAGGATGGTCTTGATTCTGGAGTTGGCTGCATCCTTGCGTTCCAGTATCACTCGTGACGACTTGGTTGCTGTTATTATCACTTCGTACGACTTCCACTTCTTCTTGTCGTAGTCTTCAATCTTGACCCCGAATGCCTTCGATATCTCCCTTGCCCTCTCGGGAGACCTGTTGGAGATTGAGAAGGGAATCCCCTTCCTGGAAAGGAAGCTCGATACCTGAGTACCGAGATCTCCTGCGCCTATGACGAGGACCCTTTGTCCCTGCTGTATCTTTATCTCCGCAAGCGCCTCACCAGCGACACTCTTGATGCGCTGGCCATTTCCATTTTCTCTTCTTGCCTTCCTTCCGACTTCCAGTGCTTTCTTCAGGATTTCATTTATGTTGGGTCCGGAGAGCCTCTTATTTTTTGAAACGACCCACGCTTCCCTGAGCTGGGCCAGGATTTCGTTCTCTCCTATCACCATTGAATCCAGTCCGGCTGCGACAAGGAACAGGTGCTTGATTGCATCCATACCGTGCGCAACGCTGTGCTTTAGAGACTTGACGTTGACGAAATCCTCAAGAAAATCGACAGTTTCCCTGTCTCCTGGGTAGAAGTATATCTCAAACCTGTTACACGTCCATAGAACCAGCGCCTCCTCTATCCTTTCGTTTTTCTCAATGTATTCATAGACTTCCTCAAGCTGAAAGTCCTTTACCGTAGAAAAATAGAGGGAGCCCAGATCGCTGTACGTTACCTTGATTAGGAATATACCTCCCTTTTCCAAATTATCGCACCTAGCACTGAAACACAGACAATATAATTATCTTTTCGTGCTGAGTTTATTCAATATGGCTCTGATGTTTGGGGTGTCGAAGCGCTCCGTGACGCCGTAACCGAATCTGTTCATCGTTTCTTCTGTTGGCCTTCCGACTGCGTAAAGTTCCTTTCCATTCAGAAGCTTGCCTTCATTCTCATGGAGTATCTCGAACGACTTCGACGATCCGACCAGAATCCTGTCCGCTTCATGCAGCGGTCTATAATCTGCCTCCCTGTTCTCTTCGATCCTGTAGGATACAATGTGACGCACTCCTATTCCATTGGATTTCAACCTTGCGAGAAATGCGTCATCAACCAGGTCACTCGCCACCAGGTTTATCGAGGTCTCTGAACCGATCAACATTTCGGCCAGTCCTTCCGTTGTCTGAAGCGTGGGAACGGTGCAATCCATCGAGTAGAGGTCCTTCAGATAGTGCGATGTCTGTGTTCCAATGCAATAGATGCGGTCGCATTTCAATGAAACGTTGGATTTTTTCAAAGAAATTATTCCCCTCTTCGATGTGAAGACAACTGTACCATCTATACTCCCGACGGTCGACAAGTCTTGGTAAGATATTCTGAGGACGGGAATCTGGATCACCCCTCCGATTTCAAATTCCAGGGGTGCGCCAACATATGCAACTCTATGAACCAAGGACGTCCTCCAGTTTTTTGATTTCGGACTCCTCGATCCCACCCTTGAACGAGAAATCGAACCGCCTCACTTCGTTCGCGTACGAGAACTTCAAGGTGTTATCAGAGTGGCTTGCCCTTATGCTGACGGCCAAGTTGCATCCAATCTGCAGCCTTACCATGAGATCTCTTTCCCTGGTTGCCTCCCAATAAGGTTCCCGATCCTGGATTCTGTGGAGAATCCCTTCTATCTTGCTACCACGCTCCGTCACGACTGCAATGAATCCCTGGTTCGGGTCAGGAGGGCATATCGCCTCGCTGATAGCTTCACCCGGTGGAGCTAGCGCCAGTCTGTCGAGGGCCGCTTTTGCGACGACTATGGAATCCACAGTTCCCTTCTCCCACTTACTTATCCTCGTATCGATGTTCCCTCTGATGCTCTCGAATTTCGCGTCCCTGTTGAAAAGTCCGATGAAGTTTTTTCTCCTTATGGAACTGGAACCCACTGACCCAGAAAATCTCTCCAAAGGGACCTTTGAGACAAAATAGTCCCTCGGATCTGCCCTTCTGGAAAAATAGCTTATGTTGAGCTTTGGATCAATCTCGTTTGGTATATCTTTGGCGGAATGAACGGCAGCGACGACCCTCCCCTCGAGGATTTGGTCGTTGAGACTCTTGACGAAAACACCCTGCTCTTTCATGTCATAGAGTGGAGTCTTCATATCGTGTTCCCCATAGGGCTTTATCACCACCGGTTCGCTTTTCAGACCGTGAACTCCGAGTTCCCCGGATATTATCTCAAACTGCTTGAGCGCAAGTCTTGAACCTCTAGTGGCTATCTTGACGACGCCTTCCATAGTCTTTCCGCTTCCTCTGACAGTGATTGGAACGTCTCTCCGACTTCCTTTTCGCTATGGACAAAGCTGATGAAAATTGTTTCGTCGTACGAGGGTGCAAGATATATGCCTCTCTCGAGTGCTTCTCTGAACAATGGAAGGTAAAGATCCTTCTTCGATTTCAGTGCATCGGATGCTCTTGAAACCCTCTTATCCGAAAAGAACATCGAAAGCATTCCCGTTTGTGAGTTTACTGTCAAACCTGATTCTGCAAGATGCTTTACAGCGATGTCAGTCAGTCTCCTGAGTTTAGAGTAGTCCTTCGACGAGAGTATCCTCATGGTTTCCAGGCCCGCAGCAACGGAGACCGGATTGCCGGAATAGGTTCCCGCCTGTGGAAAAGTCCCTGAGGGTCTGACCTCCTTCATTATCTCTTCCCTCCCACCATATGCGCCCATCGGGAGTCCACCTCCTATTATCTTTGCGAACGTTGCCAGATCAGGATCTATTCGCTCTGTGGAGTAGTACGGGAAGAATCCGGTTCTGAATCCAGTGATGACCTCATCGACAATCAGCAATGTTCCAGTTCTCTCAGTTATTTCCCTGACATCTTCAAGATATCCGTCCTCGGGATTGATCACTCCCATATTTCCCATGACTGGTTCAAGGATCAGACAGGCAAACTCTCCACCTGAAAGCTTCTCCTTGATCTTTTTGGAAGAGTTGAATTCGACGGATTCTACGAACTCCGAATCAAAATTGAAGGGATGAGTCCCGTGATAGCCTCCCTTGATCTTCAGGACCTTTTTCC
This sequence comes from Thermoplasmata archaeon, assembly GCA_021787125.1. Lineage (GTDB taxonomy): Archaea > Thermoplasmatota > Thermoplasmata > Thermoplasmatales. The sequence goes on from JAJYMI010000053.1 coordinate 7,083, forward strand.
TCTTTGTGTAGTGCAATGCAAGCCTAATCGCGTGCATCGTCGCCTCTGTTCCCGTGTTGACAATTCTGATCTTGTCGAGCGATGCTGCTTCGTTCAGAAGTTCTCCGAGCTGAACTTCCTGCTCGGTTGGTGCGCCGAACATCGTTCCCAATTCCAGCGTCTCCTTCACTCTCTTGATGACCCTCTCTGGAGAATGGCCAAGTATCAGAGGTCCATAGGCCAGTAAGAAATCAACGTACTCCTTTCCGTCGACGTCCCATATCTTGGATCCCTTTGCCCGTTTGATGAACCTTGGATAAGGAGGATAGAAGCGAACGGGACTGTTGACTCCCCTTGGAAACAGCCTGGATGCCTTCGTAAAGAGCTCTCCACTCTTGCTCAGAAGAACACCCCGGCCAGGACTTCCGCGATCAGTATTATGACGACCATGAGACCCACGGTGATAAAAGAGAAGATGTGGGAATATCTTCTCATCCTTTTCAATTCCTCAAACTGCCCTGCCTCAGCGAGCTTTGGAAATTTCTTGCCGTGCCAGAGGTTGTTGCCATAAAGAATGCCATACATTAGCGCAACGGAAACGATCTTGACTGTCAGAACGTAGCCCCACTGGGTGGTTATGGCATAAGAGAAATCGGTGATGTACGTAGGTCTGTATAGGTACACTAAAAGAATGCCTGTGACCGTGAGGAGGAGTATCGAGATGTTTGTCCAGAGTGCATACTTCTTCCCCATCACGGACATGAATCCAGTCCTCTGTTTTTCGTCGGGCATGGCTATGCTGCTTGCGGGCCACACTATAACCCATACGAAGATGGAGGATCCAACCAGAAATACGGCGCATATTACGTGGATAAACAGAACTGCTGTGAGTAATAGGTCGATCATAGCAGTCTCAGATCACTTTGCGCTATTCAAAGCTTTCATGGATTCCGGTACGTAGACGCAACGGGGATCTTCCTCGAACATGTCGCCAAAGTAGCTGTACGCCCTTGATCTCGAACCTCCACAGATGTCTGAATACTCACATGCCCCGCATCTCCCTTTGAAATTCCTGGAATCCCTGAGTCTGATGAGGGTGTCATTTGTTCTGTAAATCTTCAGGATGGACTGCTCCTTCACGTTTCCCAACTTGATCGGCAGGAATCCCGAGGGGTTCACGTCACCATTATGCGCTACAAAAATTATCCCCTTGCCATCCCTGGTCTGACTGGTGTGTCCCTTTGGACGGTCTCCCGGTCTTCCCAGAAGGTTCACTGTGTCCTCGACGAGCTTCTTATAGAGCTCTCCTCCCTCATAAGCAGTCCTCTCCCGTTCCAACAAGATTCTTCTGAAGAATGGAGCCTCAACCGTTCTTATTGAGATTCCATATCTCGATGCAAACTCGAGATAGTTGAAGACGTCCTCATATGCACCAGGATCCAGATCCTCTCTGTCAATACCCCTGCCCGTCTTTATGAGTGAAAACACCTCCCACGTCTTCACCTTGGTGTCGATCAGAATCTTCAGCAGCTGTGGAAGTTCGTGAACATTTCTCTTGAAGACCGTCGTATTTATCTGTAGCGTGAATCCTTCCGATATCACCTTTCTTGCAAGGTCTACCGTCTTGTCAAAAGTCCCTACGTACCCCCTCAACCAGTCGTGTGTATCCGAAGATGCTCCATCCAGACTTAGAGACAGCGACTTGACGCCGTACCGCTTCATCATTTCGAATGCGTCTTGGTTCAGAAGGGGAGTGGCGCTCGGAGACATAGAAGCTGGAATGCCCAACTCCCTGGCTCTCCTCAGGATCTCCTCAAGTCCCCTCTTTTTCATGATGTCTCCGCCCGTCAAGATGAGCACTGGGTACGGAGGGCCGAACTCCTTGATCTGTTCTACAAATCTCAGAGACTCTTCCGTAGACATTTCGTCTGGCAATCCTTCCAGCAAAGCGGATGCTCTGCAATGTTTGCACGCAAGGTCGCAAGCCTTTGTAGTCTCCCAGAATATCAGTATTGGCTTTGAGTTGTAATCGATGGGACGGGGATTCACTACTGGTGAAGTGATGATTTCTATTTAAGAGAGTCGTCCTTTTCTTTGTTACTTCTGATCTTTCTGGCATAGATTACCTGGAGTCTTTTGATGAAAACCCGTCGAATAAGAGTCTGCCCTGTTGTCATAAAACGAGGTAATATTTTACACATTTGTGTTCCCTTCTTCACTAGATGAAGAATCAAGCCTGTGACCTTTACGGAGATTTTGAAAATCAATGTTGTATCTGGAAGGAAACGAGCTGATTGCTGAGGGCTTCCTTCAACGACCGCCAAAAATAAAGTTCAAAACAATAAATACTCATAGGACTTTGAGAAATGTGAATGGAAGAAAGAAGATACTTGAAATCTCAAAGGGTGATCTACAGGACAATGCAGTGTGGTTCATGAGGCAGGCGGGAAGGTATTTACCAGAATATGAATCGCAGAAAAAGGGTAGGACGTTTCTCGAGATGCTGAAGGACCCCTCGACGATTACAAGAATCTCTTCGCTCCCTCTCAATTATCTTGAAGTGGATGCGATCGTCATCTTCACGGACATTTTGATACCCTTTACAAAGCTGGGATACGCGGTTTCATACGAAAATGGGATTTCGGTGAAAGAAGGGAATAAAGAGGATTTCGACTATTACGCACCACTTTCCAAGGCACTCGGAAAGATCAGCGAAGACCACGGCGAAAAGACCATAGTGGGAGTTGTCGGTGGACCGTTCACTACCCTCTCTTATCTCTACGATCAGGGGAAGAGTGGCTATCACAGGTCAAAGGAAGTGCTGGCGTCCGGTGAGGGCGGTGTCCTCAAAGAACTGACTGAAGAAATATTGGAATTTGCGAGGGTGCAGGTTGACGCTGGAGCGGATATAATTCAGATATTCGACAGCTGGCTTGGCGGAGTATCGGAGAATTACTACGCGGACCATCTAGAGAGAAACGAGAAGTACTTCGTTGAGAAGGTGAAGGAACTTGGTAAACCCGTCATCTTCTTCAGCGAGGGGGCTTCTCACCTCTATCCCAAGTTCATAGAACTTAGACCTGAAGTCTTTTCTATAGACTGGAGGATGAGCATAGATGGATTTGGTGAGATCTGCAAGGATTGTGTTGTGCAGGGCAACCTTGACCCTCACTTATTGGGAACCGACGATGAATATCTAAAGTCCGAAACCTCGAGGATTATGGACCAAGGCAGAAGACTGAAAGGACACATATTCAATCTGGGACACGGAGTCTTACCGTGGACGGATTGGAGAAAATTGGCGATGGTTGCAAAGGAGGTGCACGCCTACGAAGGATAGGGCCGTTGTCTTGATGTATTATGGATTTCCTGAGAGGAGGGAAGAGATGCGAGATTATCTCAAGGACATCCTTCACGGAAGGGAACCTCCAGACTCCCTCGTGAGAGAGAACCTTCAGAAACTCGACATCGTTGGTGGGGAGACACCCTCGACACGGATAGTTAAGAGAATTAGAGAGAAGGTAGCAGATAGGATCGAGAAAGAAGGATACAGTGTGTATCTGCTTTCAAAACACTACAAACCTTCAATAAATGATGCAGCGAGAATTGTCACCGAGGAGGAGGTATTTGAAGTCCCACTCTTCCCGGTCTATTCGAAGTTCATTTTCGATGGTTATTATGGTCCGCTTGAAGCGCAACTGAAGGGCAAGAAAGTGACGAGGATTTCTGATATAGGTTTTGACATGAGGATGGTAGATTTCTACAGGAGGAGAGTAGAGGACCGGAGTGATTCCATTCTCACCTTTTCGGCTCACAGCATTCCCCTCGAAGGATACGATCCATATTCCGAATCCATCCAGAGACTCTCACGATCAATAGCGGGAGAAAGGAAGTTCATCAACATTTATCACAGCCAGGGTCCATTTCACCCTTCCTGGCTGACTCCCTATCCTGAACACGCCATTACCTACTCAAAAGAGAATGGATACAAAAAAATCCAGATCGTTCCAATTGGATTCATATACGAACACCTCGAAGTGTTGTACGATCTCGACTACAAGTTGAAGAACGATGCAGAGAGGGCGGGAATAGAGTATGAAAGAATCCCCCTTCCGAATGACTCCGAAGTCGTCATTGAGTCTATAGTCGACTTGATCCGTGGGTCCACTGCCTGATTACTCCTTCGGCTGTACAATTTTTCCATAGTCCTGGAGAAATAATATAGTAAGAGCTTGCATACTGAACTATGATTGATCGGGAGTTCAAGCCCTTTCCACTTACTGGTTATGAAACGATGTTGGAGAGGGAGCGACAGTTCAGTCTGAAAAGAACGGTCATTGACATCAAGATAAACTTCGAGGATAGAGCGGTAGAAGGCAAGGTCGAATTGGACCTCAAAATGAACAGTCTACCTCAGGATCATTTGGATATTGATGCGGCTGAAATGGATGTTTACAACGTATCGGTCAGGGGTGTACCCACAAGCTTTGATACCTATACAGACAAGATCGTTGTTTACGGCGACTTCAGAGCCTTCTCCGAGTACATTATTACCATAACATACAGGACGATCCCGAGGAGGGGCGGATACTTCGTAGAGGATGAGGGAGGACTGCAGTTTTGGACCCACGGAGAGAGCTCGGATAACCACGCCTGGTTCCCGTGCTTCGACTATCCAAACACGAGAAGCGCTTACGAGATCAGAGTGACAGTGCCAACCGATTATCTTGTGATAAGCAACGGTCATCTGCTGGACCGAATTGACGGAGATTTCTCCACATTTATTTTCAAGGAAGATTTCAGATTTCCAGCATATCTTGTAAGCGTCATTGCTGGGAAATTCAAGTCACTCAAGCAAGAATGGCAAGGGGTTCCCATCACATCCTACTTCCTTCCCAAGTTCGAAAGCGTGGCGGAGCGATCATTCAAAAACTCCCCCGAAATGATGGAGTTCATTAGTCAGAAAACCGGAGTGAGATATCCATATTCAAAGTACGATCAGACATGTGTTTCGTTGTTCGTAATGGGTGGAATGGAGAACATCAATGCTACGACACTTACTGACCGCACTCTGCACAACGAGATTGCCCATCTGGACTATCAGTCAGAGTCGTTGGTCTGTCACGAGATGGCACACCAGTGGTTTGGTGATTATGTGACCTGCAAGGACTGGTCTCAAGCATGGCTGAACGAGGGATTCGCCACTTACATAGCACTGATTTACACTGAGAAACTCAAGGGAAGGGATGAGTTTTTGGTGGCAGTTGAGAACACCAAGGATCTCTATCTGAAGGAATTCTCGGAAGATTATGGAAGACCGATAGTGGAACACAAGTACAAAGAGCCCGAAGAACTGTTTGACAGACACCTCTATCAAAAGGCATCCTTGTTCCTGAGATATCTAAATTACTACCTTGGAGACAAGGTATTCTGGAACGGGATAAGGGAATACCTTGAGACCAACAAGATGAATGGAGTTTCCACCGAGGATTTCAGGAAAGCTCTCTCCAGCGTCTCGGGATTTTCACTGGAAGCGTTATACCATCAATTCTTGGATGAACCTGGACACCCTGAGTTCAGGGTAGAAGAGATGGCATCGAGGGGCAAGGTCCAGATAAAGATCACTCAGACTGGCAGGAATTTCCACGTTAGGATACCAGCGAGAGTATACTACGCAGACAGGAAAGACAGTATTGACGTGACGGTCGAGGGGAAACTCACACAACTAGAATTCGAAAAGAAGGATTTTAGAGGTTTTTCCCTGGATCCAGAGAGCAATGTACTCAGTACAATTACAACAGTCAGATCGAAGGAGATCTCGAGATACCTGCTCCGTAATGGTGACAGCATCGTAGAAAGGGCTAGGGCGGCAACTGAGCTTGGAAGGTTCGGTATTTCCGAGATTCCGTTCCTGTCAGAATCTTTTGAACTTGAGAAATTCTGGTATGTGAAGGGGAAGATCGGAGAAGCTGTTTCAAAGATAGGGGGAAAGAAAGCCTCAGATGCTATTCAGAAGATGCTCGGGGACTCAGATTACAGAACGAGGAGAGAGGTAGCCAAACACGTGTCAAATTTGAACGACAATAGTCTGCTTCCGATACTCGTGGACATGTTTGGAAAGGAGGAGGGATATCGGCTGAAGGCCAACATCATTTCGAGCGCTCAGCGAATTGGTAGGGAAGCTTCCAGTGATCTCCTGTTGAAGGGACTTGAAACGGACTCTTACGATAGCATCGTTAGAGCATCATCCCTGTCCGCACTCGGAGAGCAAGCAGATCTATCAACGCTCGATGCTGTAAAGAAATTCTTCAATAAGGAATACGACTGGCAAACGCGATCCGCCGCAATCTCCTCCATCGCGAAATTTTACTGGAAGGATCGCTCTGTTGCAAACACATTGATAGAGGGCCTGAGTGATGATTTCTTCTCGGTCAGAGAGAGTGCAGTGAAAGGAATCAGGAGCACAGGTGACCTTGAACTTGTGTCCAAAATTTCACCGTATCTGGAAAAGGAACAGCAGTCGATGGTAAAGAGGACTATGAGAGAAGCACTCGAAGCCAAGGGAATCTCCCTTCCGCAGGATTTCAAGTCGGTAAAGGATGAGTTGGATAGGTTGAAGGACAGAGTGACCACCCTAGAGGCAAAAAAGATTGTGAGAAAGTGAATCTTCCTTGAATGGCGAGCGTCCTCTATCCGTCAGATCCGATGAAATCTTCAGCTAGTGCCGCAAATTCTATAGAGAATACGTAGCATCAATACTCAAACGTACTCTATTTGAGGCGTTGTAATATTCCACGAGAAGTTCAGGAATTGCGGATGTGTCATCCAAACGGCAGGGCTCCAACTGTTGCGAACTCTTCTACTCCAATAGCATCAGTAAGGAGCCCAATTATCTTTCAAGGTTAGATCCATTCGATTTTCAAGTGGAATGCTCGAATCAGGGGCAGTCTACGACAAGGCTAAATAAAATAACACCTTAGGGTGTTATATCGAGGTGTCAAAGGAATGAGCAAAGATATCGGCAGGGAGTTACCAGAAATACGAAAGACCGTGATAATCAACGCAAGTATCAATAAGGTGTGGAAGACCGTGTCGACTTCGGAGGAAATAGCGAGATGGTGGATGCCGAACACGTTGGAGGCAACTATGGGTAAGGAGTTCGTTTTGCGCGATGATAAATTTGGTGACTCGGTGTGCAGAGTAACGGAATTGGATCCGCCAAATCTCCTTGGATTTGACTGGGATGAGACATGGCACCTGACTTTCAAGTTGAGAAGTCTGGGCGAAACTAGAACTGAGTTCACCCTAATCCACTCGGGATGGCCAGAGGGGGAGAAGAACAGATTTGGCATTGCCTATTCAGTGGTCAGGGAAATAATGAACGATGGATGGGAGAAAACCGTCCTCGTAAGACTCGCCAAATACTTAGATGGGTAAGATGACAAATAGCCCTTCATCTCGTGATGTGTTCTTCGGAATATCCGATCTGACGAGGAGATCCATTCTGACCCTTCTTGTCGGGAGGGAGCTCCCGATAGTAGCAATAAGCAGACACTTCTCTCTAAGCAGAACTGCGATCAATAAACATCTCAAGATTTTGTACGAATCCAATCTAGTCTTGAAGAGGAAAGAGGGGAGGGAGACTCTTTACAGACTGAATGCACGCAGGCTCGTTGACCTGAAGGATTGGTTGGGTTACTTTGATGTGTATTGGGACCACAGACTGACAAAACTGAAGCAACTAACGGAATCTGGGGATGTCCAACAGAAGTGAATACTAATTAAAGAAAAGATGGAGAAATAAAAAAAGAAAGGGGAAGAGAATTAAGAATCAGCTTGTGGGCAGGCTCTTTGGCGTCTTTTGTCTTATGATAGGAACGACAACCGCTGCGAATGATAGGAAGAGAATCCAGAGGCCAACAGCTTCCACGTACCAGGAAAGATCCATCGTATAGATTTGCAGTCCAACAAATCCGATGACTATTCCTGAGATTCCCAAGTATGCAGGTAGTCTCAAACTCTTCTCTGCCTCTTTTCCGTAGTAATAGAGAACCGCGAAGAACGTTGCAGTGATTATCAGCATCAGGAAGATGTACAGAAGGTGTCCATCAGAAAACGCCTGGTCGAATAGTGCACCTGCTCCCTGTGTGGGATCTCCAAAACCATAGTAGACTTCGTTGAACTCTATGAGATAGCCTATGCCAAACATCGCGGCCATTGCTCCTACCCAGGTTCCCATTGCGGTTAATTGAGTGTACTTTCCTCCCTTCGAAGAGTCGAGAGTCTTGATAAGGCCAACTATTGCGATCATTGCACCTATGCCAACTATCCCGGTCTGAGTATCATCAAGCGCGAGTCCGTTAATGCCGCCAGAATTCGTGAACACGGCTGGAATGACCCACGTTCCGAATGTGGAAATCCAGTACATGGATAGCATGGAAATTATGCCAATCGTAGACACGACAAGACCAATGTTTACTATCTGTCTGTACCCATTGGATAACTTTTGATACCCAAATATGACCGCTGAAAGACCAACGATTCCCCCCATTATTGCAGGCGGGATTGCGTGTGAGTGCATGGTCCATGCATTCCCCAGAAATGTAGATGTTCCGCCGATTGAGTTAACATAATTCTGGAAGAATGGAACCAGAGAATATCCATTGCTCATATTCCCCCATTCAAGCACCATTCCAATTATCCCAGCGATTGAAGCGGCTATAGCAGCTATCAGGACAACCACATAAGCGCCCCAGATGCTTTTTGCCTCCTTCTTGTTCTTGAAGGGATAAATCAGAAGTCCGATTACAAGCAGTAAAGCAGCAAGCACGACTATAACGTCCCTGATACCCTGCGCAACTTCATCTGCAAGCACAATGCCTGAAGCGGTTGAATAGAAGAGGACCAGACCGATCACAGAGAATAGCAGAACCGGATACGTCGCTATATTGACAAGTTTCCGAATTACGTTTGGAACGTTAAACACTTGTGCAGTCACTAGGATTATCAGCAACGCAATAGGAATCATGATCGTGTGATAGAAATTCACAACATCCAGTGTGAAATCCCCCAACCTGAACCACGTGATTCCTGGAAAAAGCGGGCTTATCAATAGCATCAGTACCGTGTAGATCATAATGGCCGCTACATTCTTTTTGGTGTCGAACAGAATAGATTTGAGTCGACTTTCGCTCATTTAAGTCACTATCATCTATTTCTTCAGCACATAAAAGTTTTGGCACAATTTTGTGTAAAAATAATATTTTAAAGCTACATTAAGTTTAAATATGATTGTAAACGAGAACTAGGTTACTATAGAAAACTTATCCTCTCCCTTATCAGGTGTAGTAAGAGGGGATCGTAGTGGATAGATTAATATCGACTCCCGAACTATTTTGTTGGATGGAATTTTCTTACCTCACACGAAAGAATGAACTCGAGAAATTGGATGGAGAATCTTTTGACGTCGTCATAGTGGGTGGAGGTATCGTGGGCGCAGGAATTGCAAATTTGCTTAGCGCAAATCGATTGAAAATTCTCTTGATAGATAAGTCTGACTTTGCGTCTGGAACGAGCAGTAACTCCTCCAAACTCATTCACGGTGGCCTGAGATATTTGAGCCAGGGACATCTGTTGCTGACGAGACAGCTGCTGAAAGAAAGAAACTATCTTCTGAAGAATCTCGATATAGTAAGAAAGTTGAGCTTTGATATTCTGGTGGATGAAAGCTCTTGGAAAAAATCCTCTCTTTATTTTGGCCTATTTCTGTACAACCTCTTAGGGGGGAGTTGGAGAATGCCTCACTTTCAGAAGGACGGATATTCGTACCCCGGATATCAGGGAAGGTTCTCTTATGAGGACGCATCCACAAACGATGCCCTTCTAGTTGTCTACAACGTTGTTTCGGCCGTTATGGGGGGTGCGATAGCGATAAACTATCTCGAAGCTACGGGTTTTAAAGAGACGACAGATGGTGTCGAAACGATCCTTGTAAACAGATTTGGAGATGGCACTTATAGAGTCCGGAGCAAGATAGTTGTCAATGCATCAGGACCGTGGATCAACGCAATATATGGACATTACACTTCAAAAAATATAGAGAATCTGAGACTGTCAAAGGGATCACACCTGATACTCAGAAGTGAGAAATTCAATATAGATAGAGCTGTCGCATTCAGATCACACCTTGACAGGAGGCAGATGTTCATCATTCCAAAGGGGGAAGTGGTGATCGTTGGCACAACTGATATGTTCATCAATTCTCCTGACTCTTCGGAGATATCAAGGGAGGAGAGGAATTACATATTGGACTCGGTCAGGAAGATATTCCCCTCCCTACAGGAACAGGATGTGGTAGGGAGCTACTCTGGAGTCAGACCGTTATATGGGGCGGGAGATGATCCAGGCAAGGTCACGCGAGATTTTCACATAGAATTGACGGGAAAAATGATTTCAATCATGGGAGTCAAGATCACTGACTACAGGAGGGCAACAAGAATGATATCGAAACAGATAGGTACCGTTCTGAACCGGGAACTGGTCTTGCGGGAGAATCCTAAGGTCCTCTACAAGAGAGGAAATCTGGATCCGATAAGGGCTGCCATAATGCAGGAGTGCGCCCTGACTGTGGACGACGTGGTGAGGAGAAGACTCGGGTATTACTATGAGTCTGTAGACCAGGGAAGTTCAAGGAAGGAAGAGATATCAAGGATGCTATCGGAGGTTTTAGGTCGATAGACGCCCACAGTGCTCCGACTGAAACTCGAAATTGGGAAACAGGATAGCAAAGAGTGAGTTTATTAATGAGCGACTCATATAAAATCATGTCAGAAATGCTATTATTTCCGTCAGAAGAATGGGTGAAGGAATATTGCAAGAGATTGTGCGAATCTCCTGATTACAACAAGACCGGAAAGGGTTGGAAGGATTCAATAAAATTCAAGATGATTGAGCTCGACGAACTGAAGGAAAGCATTCCGTTCGATTCGTTCATACTGAACCTCCATGACGGCAAGTGTGAGGGATCGGAGATGGTGTCTGACCCGTCGAAGACTGCTCCGTTTGAACTCACTGCGACGTACAAGAACTGGAAGAAGATAATAGGAGGAAAGATAAATCCGACGCAGGCAATGCTGACAGGACAGATGAAGGTCAAGGGGAACATAGCGCTGCTCTTGAGATACGCATCTGCCGCAATTGCAATGGTAAAGACTGCCCAGTCTATTCCTACCAGATACGTGGGCGAGGAATGAGCCTCTTCAAGTTTCCGAGAACGATATACTTCCAGAGAGATATCATCGATAGTCTCGGAGATATCTTGGAGAAAGAGGGAGTGAAGAATGTTCTGATAATCACCGACAAGAATGTACAAAATTCAATAGGAGGAAGGGTCGAAAAAGCACTGGGTTCGATTGAGAGGGAATTCTTCACAGGCGTTTTACCTGAGCCTTCGATCAAGCAGATCAGGGAAGCGGTATCGAGTCTCAAGAGCCACGAGTACGATGCGATCGTAGCGATAGGGGGCGGAAGCGTCATCGATTTCTCGAAGGCAATGGCTGTCACACTCTCGGATCCGCAAGCCGATCTTGGAAGCATAAGTCCTTTCGAGAGTCTCGACCTCAAGATGAAGATCGTCGCGGTGCCTACGACTTCAGGTACGGGTAGTGATGTGTCTTTCGGAGTCGTCCTTTCTGACGAAGAGGGAAAACTTGCAATGGGAAATTATGAACTCGTTCCTGAGATCGACATCCTCGATCCGTCCCTGACTCCCGTTGACAAGAAGATAATTGTACCGACCGGGATCGATGCACTCGTTCATTCGTTTGAAGCTATTGCATCCAACACCTCCAACGTGTTCACGGATGCACTTGCTGAACGTGCGATAGAGACCGTATTCAACAATCTGGAAAAGGCGGAGAAGAACGACGAGACCGCAAAGGACCTGATGCACATATCCGCTACGATGGCAGGTATCGCATTTTCCAACAGCGGCACAGCTTCTGCACACGCGCTTGGACATAGCTTCGGTGCAACGTTCCACGTCCCCCACGGCACGTCCGTCGGATTGTTTCTCATTCCGACCATAGCCTTCAATTCCCAGAATCCAGAGACGAGGGAGAAGTATCTGAGAATCTGCAGAACGCTCAACGTCCGCGATATCGAATCTCTCATAAGAGAACTGAAGGGTCTCTTTGTGAGAGTTGGGCAACCCGTTCACGTCAGTGAACTGGGAATCGATAAAAAGACGTACACATTAAAACTTGACCAGCTGGTCGCCCTCTCAATGAGGGACAGCGAGCTTGCATTCAATCCGGTTCTACTGGGTGATGAGGATCTGAGAAAGATATTCGTAGAGAATTTCTAGCCCACTAAGGAAGAATGAAATTGACTCCCTTGTCCGATACCCTGATGGATACCGGAGTCGTACCAACGACCTCTCCGTCGACCTCTACGAGATTTCCCTTTTCCAAGAAACTGATTGAGCTGACCTTGTCCTCGTACGAAAAGTTCTTTTCAATGTACGTTCCGTTCATCAGATTCCTCAGCCTGAAGAGCGTAGTCAGCCTTGACACCGGTTTCAGTATGTGAACGTCTAGTATCCCATCTTTGATTATAGAAGCTGGAGAAGCCAGCATCCCCCCTCCGAAGTACTTTCCATTTGCCACGATCACCTCGATCGTTTCCAGCTCATTCTTGTTCTCCGAGTCTGTCTTCACGGCAAACTTCTTCAGTTTCATCAGGACCGAGAGGACTCCAATCAGGAAAGAATTTCTGCCGTGTTTGCTGTGGGAATTGACATATCTCATCACCTCTGCGCCGAATCCTATTTCCAGAATGTTTATGAAGTGCCTTGAATCGCCAGATTCGTCAAAGGTCACGCTCGCGGTGTCGACCCTTTCTTTCTTGTTCCCCTTAAGGACCGCTATCGAGTCTTCAACGCTCTTTATACCTACAGTCTTTCCGAAGTCTGAGCCTGTGCCCAGAGGGATTATACCCACGCTGACCTCCGAACCGGCTACTCCATTGATCACTTCGTTCAGTGTGCCATCGCCACCGCAGGAGACTATTGTGTCAAACCCCTTGAGCACTCCGTCCCTTGCAAGTTCGGTGGCGTGCCCTGGGCGCTGAGTAAATGAAAATTCGTATCCCTGAAAGTTCTGCTCTATCAATTTTGCAATCTCTGGCCATTGCTTCCCTGCCTCCCCATTCCCCGCAGTGGGGTTCACGATGAACAACTGTTTCACAACCATACAATACCTTTGAAATTAAATCTTATTCATACAGATCGGTCACTTTTGCCCAAGTATGCCAGGGACGAGAGTGCTCTCAGGATCAAATTCCGACTTTACCTTCCTCGTGAGATCATAGAGATTGCCCTTGTAATCACGGATGTGCCTTGACTGGATTGTGCCTATCCCGTGGTGGTGGGATATGGATCCTCCGCTCGAAATTATATTGTCCATGATCGCATCCCTTATCTTCTTCAGTACCTGCTCTCTGTTTTTGTCGGAGTAGAAGAGAAAGGTGAAGTACAGAGCGGAACCAGTCACATACTGGTGTGACGAATGACACAGTATCATCCCACTTATGTTCAGTTCCTCAACGGTCTCCTGGAATCTCTTCCTGGTCGACCCGTGAATCTCATTCAGCTTGCTCCACTCCGCTGAAGTCTCGATCGTTTCCGCGACTATTCCCCTCTTTAGCAGTTCGTTGTACATCAATGGCCTCGAATATCTTTCTCTCTCCCAGAATTTTGCTGGAATAGAGCTCAGACCGATTCCTCCATCGAAGGTGATTTCGTCTTTTCTATCGCTCACCGCTATCAGAATTGAACCGGGAACGTTGTGAGTTCTGAAGCCGATATATCTCTTGAAAATATTAGTCAATAATGTGTCCTCAATTCCCATAATCGAAAGGTCAGTCTCGTCCTCGTCTGATAGACGGGAGATC
>JAJYMI010000079.1 GCA_021787125.1 Thermoplasmata archaeon
TCTTTGACTGGAGCAGATGTTGTGCCCTGACTGTTGCTATATCGGACATAGTCTTCATAGCTTCCGTTTTCTTCTTTTTCAACGACCAGACAAAGGGGCAAAATCTGATAAAGGTCGGCATGATCCTCGGCCTGGTGGCATTCCTGGTTGGTAGCGCAATATGATTCTGGAGAACATAAAGTACGGACGCATTAGGCACCTTACATTGCTGGACCCGGAAAAGAATGGACCAGACAACACGGAAAAAGTGATAGATTTCATAGACAGAGCGGGGAGCGATGCAATAATGGTGGGTGGATCAACGGGTACAGGAACAAAGTCTGTGGACGAACTCGTAGTTGCCATCAAGGGACTTACCAAGAAACCAGTCATCCTGTTTCCATCCAGTCCTGAGGCGTTCTCTCCTAGAGCAGACGGGATATTCTACCTGAGCCTGCTCAATTCGAATGATCTGAAGTATGTGATGGGTTATCAGGTCCAGTCATCCAGGCTGCTGAAGAGCACCAGGATGGAAGTCATCTCAGTTGCTTACCTCGTCTTCGAACCAGGTATGACAGTCGGAAAGGTCGGCGGTGCAAGATTGATCAAAAGAGATGACGTCTCTACTGCCCTGGACTACGCGACTGCAGCTGAGCTCATCGGATTTCAGGCCATCTATCTTGAAGCGGGTTCTGGAGCACCGCAGAGCATCGACCCGAAGGTGGTGAAGGCAGTGTGCGAAGATATGACCATTCCGGTCATAGTCGGGGGAGGGATTAGGGACCCCATAACTGCAAGAAAGATGCTGGACTCGGGAGCAGCAGCGGTTGTGACGGGAACTATAGCCGAAAGCGATCCAGAGATCCTTGGAAGAATAGTGAGCGCAATTAAGAGTTAGACTTCCGATTCGATCTTCTGGAGGTTCAGTTTTGCCTTGTTGTTTGACGGATCGAGCGATAGAGCCTTTTCCAAATCTGCTACCGCTGTGGCGTTGTCGCCCTTTCCCATATATGCGAGCCCTCTGTTGACATAGTAGTCTGCATTCTGAGGGTTCAGCCTGATAGTCTGATCATAATTCTTGATTGCGTTGTCGTACTCCTTGAGATAGAAGTATGCATTTCCCAGATTGACGAATCCGTCCAGATACAGCTCATCCAGCTCGACGCTCTTCTGGAGGTTCTCCACGGCCTTTCTGTAATCCCCTCTCTCGAGATAGACACTTCCAACGTTGAAGTACAGGTCCTGGTCCTCCCTGCCTTCCTTGATGAGTGCGTCGAATATTTCCAGAGCCTTGTCGTACTTCCCCGAATGGAAGTATGTGACCGCCAGATTGAACCTGGTCTCGTAGTCTTCCGTGTTCAGCTCTAGCGCCTTCTGGAAATTGTCTATAGCTTCCTTGTACTTCTTTAGTGATAGGTATCTTGATCCCCTTTCGAAGTAGATCTCTGCACTGACGACCTTCTCAACCTCTTTACTCTCTTCCTCGTTCTCCTTCGTTACTCTAAAGTCCATTGGTGAGTTGAAATAAAGAAGGAAATAAAATATTTGTCAAGAAAATTAGGACATTTCCCTTAGTACGAGCTTCACGTTCTGAGAGAATTGAGCGATGTCTTCCTCATTCACGATGAGTGGAGGCCTCAGTCTTATCGTCTTCTCGGATGCCTTGAGCACGACGACTCCCTTGGAATAGAGGCGGTCGAAGAATTCGTCCCTCTTCTTCTGCGTCTTCAGATCGATTGCGTCCAGGACTCCCTTACCCCTTGGGTTGCTGACTATCTTCGGGAACTTGTCATTCATCTCGTTCAGGAACTCCACGACCAGCTTTCCCATCTTCTCCGCGTTCCTGACCAGGTTGTATTTCTTCATGATCTCCAGGACTTTTGTCGATCTGACCATGTCTGCGAGGTTCCCTCCCCAGGTTGAGTTAATTCTGCTCGACACTTTGAAGACGTTTTCTTCAACTTCGTCTACCTTCTTTCCTGCCATTATGCCGCACACCTGTGCCTTCTTTCCGAACGCAAGAATGTCCGGCTCGATTCCGTAGTGCTGGTGGGCCCACCACTTTCCGGTGACACCCATTCCCGTCTGGACCTCATCCACTATGAAGAGAGCATCGTTCTCGTGGACTACATCCATGGCCCTTTCGAAGTATTCTTTCCTGAAGTGGTTGTCTCCTCCCTCGCACTGAATTGGTTCCATGATGAACGCAGCAACATCATTCTTGTTTTTCTTGAACGCCGCTTCCATTTCAGCTATGCTCTTGTCCTCGAGCTTCTCGACATCGGAGGTCGATTTCTTGTCGAGCGGGAAGTTGATCTTGGGATTGGTTATTCTGGGCCAGTCGAACTTCGGGAAGTACATAGTCTTCCTGGGGTCAAATGTGTTCGTCAGGCTCAGGGTGTATCCGCTTCTCCCGTGGAATGCCTCCTTGAGGTGAATGACCTGGCTGCCCTTCTCTCCCTTCACTCCATCCATCTTGTTCTTTCTGACCTTCCAGTCGAATGCAGTCTTCAGCGCGTTTTCAACCGCGAGCGCTCCTCCATCGATGAAGAAGAAGTGTTCCATGTATTCTGGACCAGCCTCTTTTGCAAAATAGTCGACGAACCTTGCCATTTCCGGGGTGTAAATATCGGAGTTCGTGACCTTTGTAATTGCAGCCCATTTTAGATCCTCCAGGAATTCTCTGTCGAACATGTCGGGATGATTCATTCCGACTGCGTTCGAGGCAAAGAATCCGAAGAAGTCGAGAAACTCCTTGCCCGTCTCCATGTCATACAGCTTCATTCCCTTGCTCTTCTGTAGATTTAGGATCAAGGGAAGACCATCTGCAAGCATGTGTGATGATATCATTTTTTTAATTTCATCTGCATCCAAAAAATCCTGCGTAATCATACAACTAAATTTAAAGAAAAGATATATATTTTTCTAAGTTTTAAAATTATTGTCTTATAAAAATAAAACAAATTAGTTTTTAATGCCGCTACAGTCTTTGATTGCTATCTCTTCTTTGAAGATTTTTGAAAGATTTTGAATGATCCTTTCCAAGAACTCCTTCTCATCTACTGCGTGACCCGTTTCTTTAGCTAAAGAAGTCATCACTCCGGGATCCATGTCGCATGGATTGATGTTGAAAAACTTGATAAGATCCGTGTTTAGGTTCACTGCGATTCCGTGGAAGGTTGAGAACCCCTTTACAGCAAAACCGATGGAGCATATTTTCCTGTCTTCTACCCACACCCCCGTCTCCTTGAACAGTCTTCCTTCCCCCCTTACACCATAGCTTTCCAGGGTAAGATTTAATGCGGACTGTACCTGTTCTATCAGTTCTTTCACGTTGATCCCCCTCTCCTTCAGGTTGAAAACGAAATACAGGACAAGCTGCCCCTTCCCATGGTAGGTAAGATTCCCTCCTCTCTCGACTCTCAGTATGGGAACCTTATAACTCCCTTCATTCTCTTGCTTAAAATGGATTCCTCCAGTGTATGTGTCTTTGTGTTCTGTGACGATAATCGTATCCCCTATCCCTCCCTCGTTTCTTTCCTGGTTTAGCCTCCGTTGAAGATGTAGACACTCGTCATAGTCCATTGGAATGCAACGGTATAGGCTGATCATCACATCTCAGAATGCTTCCAATAATAAATCTTGATTGACCCGATTTGCACTCCTATTTAAGGTCGGAATTATCGAGGTTCACGGCCCAAGCCCAGGCGTCCAAAGAATCATTTACGAATTTTTCACAAAGTTTTCTAACAAGTATTTGGAAAGCAAATCGTAATCTGGGACAGTTCTCAGTATATTAGAGAGCTCAGATTTCCAGGAACCATGGCCTATACTCTCAATTCTGTCTTTGAGTAATTCCTTGGAAAAGTCTACGGAGTATGGTTTCAGTTTTGCGTTTATTAGATCGGTTCTGGGGTTTACGTTCTTGTACTTCATCAGAAAGTAGAGATCGTAGACATCACGTGCTTTTACTCTCTTCCTAGTGAGCAGAGCTCTGACTTTTTCTGCGAAAATCTCTTCTGATCTCATGGAGTACAGACTGAACAACGGTATATCTTGATAGATTGGGCTTATGGTTCTAAACTCTGGTTCCGTCAGCATTTCTTCTCTCATGCTTAAGTTAATTTCTATGTTTTGAGGTCTCTTTTCGCTTTCATAAAGGGGACCATTAATCTTGAGTTCCAGATCTAGCGAAGTCTTAGTTCCCCTGCGCTTCGTACTGACTACAGTATAAGAAGCATTCAGCCTTTTTAAGGTAGTTTCGAACCTCCTTATAGTATCAGTCCTGTTCTTCTCTCTCGTTAAGGTGAAGTCCAAGTCCTCTGAGAATCTATCCAGGCCGTAGAGCATTTTGAGTGCCGTTCCTCCCTTGAATACGAGTTCGAATGAAAAATCGAGGTAGAATTCGTACAACAGCAAGTGTTGCAAGTAATCCTTTTCGAGCTGCCTTCCGTCCATGAATCTCGGCTTGTAGACTAGCAGATCTGTGGGACTAATCATATTTGACGTTCCACCTCCTATTCTCCTTCGTGCCTCTTCCGAAGAGAAGGACTTTGACTCTAGACTTGTGTTTATTTAGGCGTGAGGCGTCCACACCGAGAT
The DNA here is from genome assembly GCA_021787125.1 of Thermoplasmata archaeon. Classification (GTDB taxonomy): domain Archaea; phylum Thermoplasmatota; class Thermoplasmata; order Thermoplasmatales. The sequence goes on from JAJYMI010000079.1 coordinate 4,582, forward strand.
CTTCTAGAATGAAACCTAGTCTGTTGATGAGAACGGCTGATTTCATTTCCTTTGCATAGTTCATAAGCTTCCTAACATCAATCGTTTTTTCCTCGAGTCCCTTACTAAGAGCCTCTTCAACGTCGGTAAATGAAGGTTCTCTCAGGTACAGGGAATCAAGTATTGCCTTTTCCGGCAATGCGATCATAGCGTTGCCTACTTTCCTGTAACCAAAGAAGCGTTTACGATTGACAGTTTTAAACTCTATTCTCATATTTTCGAAAAATATCGCCTCGTGTCTCTTGATAGCTACGACGCTTACTTTTGCTGGAATTTGAGTTGTCAGGTCATAGAACCTAAATGCCGCCATAAAACTGACGTACGAAGGCTCTACTATGTTTGATGCAACCTCGTTTATGTTTGCGCCATTTAGGTAATACTTGTTTCTCTCTATCTTTTTGATCTTAGAATTTGTTGAAAGAAGTCGTGATAGATAGTTCCTTCGCTTTAGCGTTAATTTGGAGACATCGCTAAGCGTAAAAACGTGTTTTCCTATCTCATTGAAATAGTCAATAATCTCTTGAGTTTTTGTCATCTGTGCTTTGATATGCATTTTCACGTATTTAAATCTACATCATTTTGTAAACTTCAATACACAGAAATGCAATTTTAATCTCTTCCTCTAGAATAGTAAAATCGTGATGAAATGAGACGGTCCATAGCTGCGAACAGTCAGTCCTCTGGGCCCTACGTCTAGCTCAAACACCCAAATATACTCAATTTGAAATACGCTCATTGTGTCCTGAAAGTTCATCAAAGTCGAGTCTATTCTGTGAAGGGACTTCGCTTCGTTCCAGTAACAGCGTAAACTCGATTATCCGTGACAAGATACCTCAAAGTCTCTTTCATCTCCTCCTTGAGAGCGCAGCGACAGCCTTCTCGGAGAGCGCAACATAGCGTTCAATGTCGCTAAAGCTTTTCATCACGCTACTCTCGAAGACTTCTTCGCGCACTTCATCTTCGAAGCTGTATCCCGCTAAATTTCTAAGTCTGAGAAAATTTCTGAACATCTTGACCGTCTTATCGAACGATTCGACAAAATCAGGTGGTAAGCGTTTTTCGTTGGCAGGAATAATTGCTTCCAGTACATCGGAAACGTCGTGTCTCTTCGGATAGTTCTTGTGCATTGCGATGAGAACCCCTTTCATTGATACTTCCAGTGACATTTCGAGACTGTAGAGCGCCTTTGAATAAAGGCCATTTTCTTTCAATATCTTTCCAGCCTTCAGCCAGGCTTTTGCTTCCCTGATGGCCAACTCGGACTCCTCTAGGTCCATTCAACCACCTCTCCAAACTGTGAATTGCTCCTCTTGTAAGGTAGCTTTTTTATCGCAATGATGAAGTTTTCCATGGTTCTGTTTCTTTCAAAAAGCAGTAGACCGTAGTCGGCTATGTCAAAGTAGATCGTTTTGATATTTTTGAGCTCTGTTCGCGTCTTGATGACTGGCGAAATAGTCAAGTGCAATCCCTTGGATACTAATAGTTTCTTCCTTATTGGCTCGATCGAATTAATGACACTATTGCACCTTTCGTAAATGGATGAGCCGTTTGCCGAGGTCACGATGAACAGATCTATGTCGCTGTAATCATGATAAGTATTCTTTGCCACTGAACCGAAGAGCGTGATGCCCAAGACGTCTTCGTACGAGCTCATTTTTGAAACGAACGATTCGATGTAAGTCCTGACTGAGTCATCGATGCGGATGTATCGCGCGTATAGAGAGATGCGAATCTGCATTACGTCATTGAATCCAATTTTCCTTCCGGTCTCCTTGCGATAGTAATTCTTGAGATACGAAAGCGAGCTGTATATCTCATCGTTGACTAGGACTGTTCTGTTCTTTGACATTGTGATCTCATCATGTAATAATAATATATAGTTTTTTTCAACATAAATATCAAATCACTAATTCGCGAAATCCGTTCTGAGTTACATTAAATTCCCCGTTCATCTACCATTACCTCAGCAAAATTTCTGACAATCAATAATTAAGTTATCTGGTTCAATCGCCTTATTCGAGCCAAAATCAATTTCAAAATTGCAAGACGAAACTTTCGCTCAGCTCCTTAGCCTATAAGTTCACTTGCAACATCTTATCCCATTCTATTTCGATAGAAAATCAAAAGGTTTTATACGGTAAACACCTTTACGTCATACCTCGCAGAGTGATGTAATGGCTGAACAGAAAGGAAAGAATGAGAATATAAAATATATTGTAAGACTTGCGAACACTAACCTTGACGGTACGAGACAGGCAGTGTACGCTCTTTCAAATATTAGGGGAATTGGTTACAGAACAGCAGAGATCTTGCTTAAGAAGTTGAACATTCCAAGGGCAGTCAAGCTTGGAGAACTAGACGATAACAAGATTGAAGAGATAAAAGAAGCGATCGAGAGAAGATACAACGAATTCTATCCCTCGTGGACTCTCAATCACCAGAAAGACATCCAGACGGGAGAGAGCCTGCTCAAGGTTGGACCCGACCTTGGAGTCGCCCTCCAGGACGATGTCAACAGGATGAAGAGGACCAGGAGCTACAAGGGAATGAGGCACGAGAAGGGCAAGAAGGTAAGGGGCCAGAGGACGAGATCAAATGGAAGGAAGGGACTGGCAGTTGGAGTTATAAAGAAGAGAGGAGAAGCACCCGCTCCAGAGGGTGGAGCTGCAGCCCCGGCGGCAGCACCAGCAGCAGCGGCGACGCCAGCACCTGCAGAAGAACCGAAGAAGTGATGATTCATGGGAGATCCTAAAAAGATAAGGAAGAAGTACGACACCCCGAGACACCCGTTCGAGGGGGAGAGAATAAAAGCAGAGAATCAGATAGTGGGAGCATATGGCCTGAAGAACAAGAGAGAGCTCTGGAAGGCAGAATCTGAGCTCAAGAAATACAGGACGAATGCTATATCCATTCAAGCAAGCCTCAGACTAAACGACGCAAGGGCAGTCGAGCAGGTAAAGAGCATGATAGGGAGACTTTCACGATATGGAATTCTCAGCGAAAATGCTACCGCCGATGACATACTTGCGCTAAACGTTCAATCATTCCTGGAGAGGAGACTTCAGACTCTGGTCATGAGAAAGGGCCTCGCCAGGACACCTGGAATGGCCAGGCAGCTGATAGTGCACGGCCACATTTCAATCGGAGACAGGAAGGTCACCATACCTGGTTACAAGGTACTGAAGTTGGAAGAAGAATCGGTCAGCTATGCCGCAAACTCTCCACTGACAAATGAGCTTCATCCCATGAGAATTGTAGGGGAGAAGAAGCGAGAAGAGGCAGCGGCTGGACCGGAAGCACAGAAGGGAGATGGAAGATAATGGGAAAGCTTGGAGTTGTCAACATATACGCTTCGCAAAACAATACCGTCATTACGGTCACTGATATCACGGGTGCAGAGACGCTCGCAAAGGCATCCGGAGGCATGGTCGTAAAAGCGGACAGGGATGAGAGTTCACCCTATGCAGCCATGAAGGAGATAGACCTTATTGTGGAGAAGCTCAGGGAGAAGGAAATCACCGACGTAGTTATCAAGATCAGAGCTCCCGGAGGAGCCAAGGGGCACAACCCAGGGCCCGGAGCTCAGGCAGCGGTCAGGGCTCTCGCAAGGGCTGGAATAAAGATAGCCAGAATTGAAGACTCGACACCCATTCCCCACGATGGAACAAAGAAGAAAGGGGGGAAGAGGGGAAGGAGAGTATGAGCGAGAACATCAAGATCATTGAAGAGGGAGACAGCTCAATCAGGTTCGAGATCAGTGACATCTCCCCAGCGTACGCTAATCTCCTCAGGAGAACACTCATTAACGACATTCCAAAGCTCGCAATATCAAAGGTGAACTTCCATCACGGCGAGATAAGGCAGGAAGGAGAGAAGGTCTATTCTTCTCTGACTTCGCTATTCGATGAGGTAATTGCTTCTAGACTCGGAATGGTACCTCTCCCCACGGACCTTAAGATGAACGAGAGGGAGAGCTGCAGCTGTGGAGGCACAGGGTGTTCACTCTGCACCGTCAACTACAGCATATTCGTGGTTGGACCCAAGAAAGTCATGAGCGGAGACCTGGTGGCAATTGGCGATTCATCAATGGCCCCGAGCGACAGAGAGATCCCCATCGTTGAGCTCAACGAAAGACAGGCAATGATGCTAGACGCTGAGGCATACGTGGGAAGGGCGAGAGAACACGCAAGATTCCAGACAACGAGCGGCGTCTCCTACAGATATGGAAGAGAGCTGAAGGTGTCTGCCAAGGAGCCAGAACTGGACGAAATCATAAAACACTCTCCTAAGAACGTCCTGAAGAAGGGCGACAAGGAAGTCGTTTTCACGGCCGATTATCCCTCCAAGTACGCCGGCAAGCTCTACAGGATGGATTCGCTGGAGGTCAAGGAAGATGAAAGAAGATTTATATTCTACTTTGAAACTGACGGTAGCCTGAAACCAAGACAGGTTCTTGATTACGCGCTCTCCAGGATAAAGGAGAGGCTTTCGGGAATAGTCGAAAAGGTTCCGGGCGAGTAACTGGAATAAGTGAGCCAAGATGGTACTGGATTCCCTTGCGAAGAGCCTGCGCGATGCGCTAAAGAGAATTAACAAGAGTGCCCTTGTAGATGACAGACTTGTTGAAGAGATTGTAAAGGAGATGCAGAGGGCCCTCCTTATGGCGGACGTCGACGTAAGCCTGACACTAGATATTACCAACTCGGTCGAGAAGAGAGCGAAGGAAGAACCCGTACCAAAGAACTCCAATCCCAGGAACCATCTCATCAGGATCATCTACGAGGAGCTGCTCAGGATACTGGGGAAACCGAGAGAGTTCCACGTCAAACCAACGACTCTGATGCTCGTCGGTCTGTACGGTCAGGGAAAGACTACGAGCGCTGGAAAACTGGCAAAGTTCTATCTCAAGCATGGTTACAAGGTCGTTCTAATAGCTGCAGATACTCAGCGTCTCGGAGCTTACGAGCAGCTCGAACAGGTTGCGACTTCAGTCGGTGCAAGCTTCTATGGAATATATGGGGAAAAAGACAGCAGAAAGGTAGTGAAGGAAGGACTGGAGAAATTCAAGGAGTGGGACGTAAAGATCATAGACACGAGTGGACGCAACGCGATAGATTCGTCCCTCACGAAGGAAATTTCTGACATCAATGCCCTGGTCAAACCGGATGAGGTCGTGCTCATACTGGACGCCAGCATTGGTCAGCAGGCGGGTAAGCAGGCAAAGGCGTTCAACGAGTCGGTCAAGATAACTGGCGTGTACATCACGAAGCTCGACGGAACTGCCAAGGGAGGAGGAGCCCTGAGCGCTGTTGCATCAACGGGAGCTCCGATCCTGTTCATAGGGACGGGAGAGCACATGGAGGATATGGAGTACTTCAATCCCGCTAGGTTCCTGTCGAGACTACTAGGAATGGGCGATTTCGAGACCCTGATGGCCGCTGCTAAGGAGTTCCAAAAAGAACTTGACGAAAACGCAGTAGAAAAGATGGCCCAGGGAAAATTCACGCTCAAGGAGATGTACGATGTGTGGGATCAGATGAGCAAGCCTGGACTCTTCAAGAAGCTATTCGATTCAATGCCAATGGCAGCAGGCGGTGTGAAGAAGGATTTCGACGACCAGTTCCTCAACGAGTCTGAGGGGAAGCTACAGAGGTACAAGGTCATAATGGATTCAATGACCTACTACGAGATGGAGAACCCGGACGAGATAAAGGGTCCGAGAGTCGAAAGGATTGCGAACGGATCAGGTTACAACACTTCGGATGTGAAGGAACTCCTCAAGGATTACAGGAGAGTAAAGGACATGGTAAAGAACCTCAAGGGGAACAGGAAAATCCTGAGCATGATGAAGAAGCAGTTCAAGAATGGGAATCTTCCAGAGGATCTGAACAATCTTCCTCAGTGAGTGTATATTTCGTATTTGCCTTCCAGATGCTTGTTGATGAGCTTTTGATAGATTTCGCCATTAGCTCTTGCCGCCTTTCCAACTGAATCATCACATTTGACTACCTTTGCTGGAGAACCAACGGCGAGACAGTTCTTGCCTATGACCTTTCCTGAGGTGACTATCGCTCCTGCCCCTATGATTGCTCCCTCTTCCACAACGGAACCAGACAGCAGAATGCTGCCCATACCAATCAGCGCGTTCGATCCCACTTTTGCACCATGAACTATTGCAGCGTGACCTATTGACACGTTTTCTCCCACTTCTGTGTTGTTCTCTGCATCCGCGTGAACCACCACGTTGTCCTGAACATTACTGAATCTGCCAATATGGATGGAGTTCTGGTCTCCTCTCAGGACCGCACCGAACATTATGCCGACGTTATCCTCTATTGTAACGTCTCCAATTATTGTAGCATTATGGGCAATGAAAACGTTCTTCCCTATCTTCATGTTTCTTTAAGCGTTGAGAATATTTATGAGTTGCCTCTCTAGAACAAACGATCTCTCTGCATTACAACTTTACGAGCAAGAAAGCCACAGAGCTTGCGATGTGGATGAATTGCAAAAAGATATATATAATCATGGTATATCGATAAAGATATATGGAAGTAGCGCAGTATAATAAAAAATATCAAACGTATGACCATATGATATTCAGTTGCCAGTATCATGTCATATTCTGTCCCAAGTATAGAAGAAAAGTACTGGTTAATGGAATAGATGAGAGACTGAAACAGCTATTGAAAGAAAAGGAAAGCGAGTATGGTTATTCAATTATGGAAGCTGAGATTATGCCAGATCATGTTCATCTTCTGCTTGATATCACACCAGATAGAAACATAACTGAAATTGTCAATCTCATAAAGGGGTACACTTCCCATCAACTGAGAGAAGAGTTTCCCTCGCTCAAAAAGAGACTGCCCACTCTATGGACACGATCAAAGTTCATATCAAGTGTAGGTGCTGTAACGCTTGAGGTTGTGAAAAGATACATAGAGGAGCAGAAGAGCGTATGATATTAACATACAAGATCAGGCATAACAGGGATCTCTCTCAAGAACTGTATAGGGCCAGACAGATAGCAGAATTTGCACTCAAATCTCACACTCTATCTTCCAAAGATGCAAAACAATTTGGTCTGAAGTCTATAATTTCCAACCAGATACTAAGAAAATATGCAAGGAATAGAAATGCGAAGAAAGTGAAGAGTGTCAAATTGACAGTGCCAGCACAGGGTATAAAATTTTCCAATGAAATGAGGGAAATTGTTATTCCATCTCTGAAGCTGAAAATGAATTTTCATTTTAGAAATGATTTTTCCAAGATAAATCAAATTGAATTGGATAATAATTTTGCATACATTTCGGTCACCGTTCAGGAAAACAATATGATCAATCCTGAAGCTTATTTGGGAATTGACCGTAATACCACATGCCATATTGCCGTAGTGGCAAATCCCGTCAATGGAAAAATACTAAAGCTTGGTAAAAAGGCGGATTATGTGCACAGGAAATACAAGAATGTGAGGAGAAATCTCCAGAAAAAAGGCAAATATGGGAAGGTGAAGAGAACAAAGAAAAGAGAAGGGAATATTGAAAAGGACTTGAACCACAAGATATCAAAAAGAATAGTGCAGGAAGCAAAAAAGAATGAGATGGGAATCAAGCTCGAATATCTGCAGGGATTAAGAAATGCAAGATCGGGCAGGAATTTCAGGTATTCCCTGAATAGCTGGTCATTCTATCAGCTTGAAAGGATGATAGAATACAAGGCCAGACTACTTGGAATACCAGTTGTCTATGTCGATCCGTACCACACTTCAAAGGAGTGTTCAAGGTGCGGACAGATAGGGAACCGTTCAGGAAAGGGTTTTGAGTGCCCGAGCTGTGGGCACGTTGATCATGCCGATGCCAACGCTTCGTTCAACATAGCGTTGCGTCCGATATTTGAGGAAGGCGTAGATCGATTGCACATAGACAGGGATGCGTGCAAAGGGAACACTGATACCCCTAAAGAGGCAACGCTATGAGCGATGGCGACCTTAGAACCTCCAATCCTTTAGGATGGAGAGTATGTCAGTCAAGGTTACTACATTTTCGTATTACCATTTTGTAGTAAGTTTAATAAGCGATGATGTCATTTTACCATTATGGCAGAAAAAGTCACCATATCAGCGAAGATAGAAGTGGAGAAATGGAAGAAGATGAAGGACTATGGAATAGATGCCTCTGCCACTATAAGAAAGAGTGTTGACAAAGCCATAAGGGAAAAGGAACTTGAAGACTTAAGGAGATTAATGCAAAAAACTCGTCCGATATTGAAGAAAATAACAAAAGACGATTGGGTAAAGAGCATAAGAGAAGACAGGGAATCCAGATGAGAGTGTACGATACGTCGGCGGTATATGACCTGATTGATAAGGGAAGTGTGATCGACTTTGACGATGGGGCAACCATAGGACTCTCGAAATTCGAAGTAGGAAATGTGATTTGGAAACAGTTTACCCTGAGGCATAAGATATCAATGGATGATGCCTTGATTCTGATCAAAGCAGCGACAATCTTCCTAGGGAACCTTACGATGTTAGACCCGGATCCATCCGACGCACTGAAATTTGCGATCAAAGAGAAGATCACTTTCTATGATGCGTCCTATATTGTTGCGGCAATGCAATCTCAATCAATTCTGGTCACTGAGGATAAGATACAGAAAGAAGTGGCTCGCAAGTATTTGCAGACAGAAAGTGTAAAGGACTGAACAAAGACCTGAGGCTGTTGGACCGGTTGCTTCGTTGGGCGTGTTTCAGACTCGACTATTTACCTTGGGAAATTCAAGGTTCTGTTCCTGATTATGTGCATGTCCTCACCACAGAAAGGGCAGCGTCCTTCTGAGGTTATATCGTTTCTGATTATTTGGAACCCGTATCTCTCAATCATTTCTTTACCACAATTAGGACAATAAGTATTTTCCAGCCGATGACCTAGGATGTTGCCGACGTACACAAACCTCAACCCCTCTTCCTTCGCAATCTCATAGTGCCTCTCGAGTGTCTCTACTGGAGTGACTGGAACGTCTCTCATCTTGTAGTCTGGGTGGAATCTTGTGAAATGAAGAGGAGTGTTTGGTCCCAAATTGTCTCTTATCCAACTCGAGAGCGTTCTTGCATCGTCTAGGTTATCTCCCAGTCCCTTTACTGGAACAACCAGGTCTGTGACCTCGGTGTATATCCCTGCACTCTTGAGTCTCTTAAGGGTTTCAAACACGGGAGAATAGCTCATTATGCCTATGTACTTTCTACCGAATGCATCGTTTCCATTTCCCTTGAAGTCAATGCTTATTGCATCTAGAAATTCACTCAGATAAGGAATTGATTCCTCTGATTCGTATCCGTTGCTGACGAATGTACTGAACAAACCGTGCTTCTTGGCCAAGATGCCTATGTCGTGTGCATATTCAGAGAATATCGACGGCTCATTGTATGTATAAGATATTCCATCAGAACCACTCTCCAAGGCGATCTTCACTACCTGTTCTGGTTCGAGATGCTCTCCTACGATCTCTCTCCTCTGAGATATGTCGTAGTTCTGACAATAGGAGCAACTCCACGAACAGCCAGAGGTTGACATCGATAGGACTCTACCCCCTGGAAGATAGTGGTAGAGCGGCTTTTTCTCTATCGGATCCACTGCCAGAGCCGCCGCCCTTCCGTACACAAGAAGGTAGAGCTTTCCCCCTACGTTCTTCCGCACACCGCAGAATCCAGTCTGCCCTTCGCCTAGAAGGCAATATCTGCTGCATGCAGTGCATCTGACTTTACCAGTCGTCCTGGAGTAGAGTACTGCTTCCTTCATTGTCATAAAAACAAAACTCGGAACTTATCACTTTCTATTCCTTCATTCATCCAATAAATTCGAAAGGAGTTCTCCATGACGCATTCTTAAGGGAACTTTGTGCTGGACTAATTGTCAAGATTCCATAAAATTTCTTGGTTTTTGAAATTGATAAAAGTTTAGCCGCACTTGATTTCTACCGAAAAACTTGGCATAAGGAGCTATTTTTAGGGAAGTAGTTCTGTATATAATAGATATACATAAACCTTATGTATATAATAATACTATATATCCAAATGAAAGGCAAGCTCAGACAGCTGTTAGTAGACGAGTCAACGCTGAGGGAACTTAAATCGGCTAAACAGCTACTCTCATTTGCTAGCGGAAGGAGAGCAACTTCCAGAGACGTGATAGAAGAATTCGTTGGGAGAAGACTTCGTTTCCTTCTCCTGAAAAAAGAACTGAGAGATTACATAAACGGTTTTGTGGACAAGATAAGCAGAAATGAAAAGATTCTGGGGGTTATGCTTTTCGGATCAGTCGCTCGAGGCGCATACTGGAAAGAGAGTGACACTGACATCCTTATAGCTGTCAGAGGAAAGGCAATTAACATAATAGAAGAAGTGGAAGAAGCAATAGACGAAGTTGAAGGGCTTAGGATCCCACTAGTTCAGAGTGAATTCTTCCTCAGAATCAGACCGCTAGTCTTGGCAGAGGACGATCTGAAATTGTTCAGACCAATCTATTTGAGCATAGTGGAGGACGGAGTTATACTCTTCGAACGGGGGGAAACTCTGACAAACTTCACTTACGATGTTAGAAGGAACGTTGAATGGAGGAAAGAAATAGTTGAAGGAGAAGTGGTTCTTAAATGGAAGATAAAAGCATAGCGAAGGATGCAATTGAGAATGCAAAGAGATGGCTCTCGTCCTCCAGTGCGAACGCGGAGAGAGGTAATTACGATCTTGCCGTCTATAGCCTAGAAATGTCCATGGAGATTGCTCTGAAGGCACTTGTATTCTCTGCGGAAGCCGACATTCCGAAGACACATTCAATAGGGGACCGAGTCATGAAGATCGTAAGGGAGGATGTCAACTTATCGAGAAGCATAGGTGGCCAGATCGAGGAGGTGGTTCATACATTCAATTCGCTCTCCACATTGCGGTCTATAAGCGGTTACATTTACGAAACAAGGTCAACCCTGGAAGACATGAGAAAGATATACGAGAAGTTTGCAAGAGAAACGGCAAGAATTGTGGGGCTATGCGAAAAGGCCATCGACCCGAAGAAACAGATATGAAGATCGTTCATAGTCAAACACTTCTTGATCCTTAAGAAAAATTCTCACATTCAGAGATCTGCCCCCTCTCTTCTACTTGCGGAGTTCGGAATTATGAATCAAATGGGCCAAAATACCTTAAGGAGTTCTATGACCACTCCAAAAATGACAGCAATATAAAGTACCAGTTTCGGATCGAAGATTGGACCTAGGTCTTCCTCTTCATCGAAGTAACGAATCAGACCAGCCGCTGACTGGAATCCTCCGCCTCTTTTTTCCTCTGGCAACTCTTCGTGATGTCAACACTCTGTTTAAATCTTTCTGGGTCGTCCCTGGACTAAAAGAACGATTAGTTTTTTTGGATGTAGAGCTCCTCTTCGAGTCTTACACATATGATGGTCAGGGATACATATTACTCTCTGGAGCTCCTCCTAAAGGATTCGCAAGGAAGGAACCGTGTTGTGGACGTCGATTACTGCGAGAAATATATATAGTCACTACCTAAGCTATTTTAACCATTATGTAATCGGAGAGGAAGGGGAAAAGAAATGATACACGACCTAAATCTTATGGTAGCTGGTCCCCAGGGTAGCGGAATCAATTTTACGTCTGATACTTTTGCGAAAGTAATGGCTAGAGAGGGTTATCACGTCTTCACAAACGCGGAGCTCTTCTCAACTATTAAGGGGGAGCACTCATATTTCAGGGTAAGAGTTTGCAAGGACATGATCAGGAGTTATTCAGAGAGGATAGACATCCTAATCCCTCTGGATGCTAAGAGCGTGATGCTGCACGCGAAGGAGCTGTCGAAGGATGGATCTATCATCTTCGAAGACAGCCTTGAAGACCCAAGACACGCAGACATTCCTTACAAAGAGATACTACAAACGGTAGCAACGAAATTTGGAAAGGCACTATCGGAACTAAATGTGATGAAAAACACGGTTGCCCTTGCGGGTGCGACAAAGATGATCGGACTTGACAAGGAGAAGCTCAAGAAGGTAATCTCAGAGAACTTTGCGTCCAAGCCAACCATCGCCAGCATGAACAACGCCATAGTGGACGAGGTATACTCTGAATTCAGTCCAACCAGGACGTTCGATCTTGAACCAACGACGTACAAGAAGAGAATGTTCATCAACAGTACTCACGCCGTGGGAATGGGCAAGGTGGAAGCTGGGATGAAGTTCCAGTCCTACTACCCTATCACCCCCGCAAGTGACGAGTCTAACTATCTCGAAAGGGTGATGGAGAGGTACGATTTCGTGGTCGAGCAGACGGAGGACGAGATCGCTGCAATTAACATGGCAGTTGCAGCTGCCAATACCGGACTCAGATCTGCAACGAGTACATCAGGTCCTGGGTTCTCCCTTATGGTGGAGGCCCTATCTTATGCCGGAATGACAGAGACACCGGTAGTCATATTTTATTATCAAAGGGCTGGTCCTGCTACTGGAATGCCAACCAGACACGAACAAGGAGACCTTAAATTTGCTCTGAGCGCTGGTCACGGCGAGTTCCCAAGAGTGATCATAGCCCCAGGAGATCACAAGGAGGCCTTCTACGACACGATCGAGGCATTCAACATAGCAGAAGAGTATCAGCTTCCCGTAATAGTACTCCTTGACAAGGCAATGGCTATGAGTAACTATACCGTAGATCCATTTGATCTTAGCAAGATAAGGATAAACAGGGGAAAACTGGTCCTGAGTGAGACGAACGGCTACCTCAGGTACAAGTTTGAAGAGGATGGAGTGTCCCCGAGATCAGTTCCAGGGATTAAGGGTGGGCTCATTACGATAGCAGGAGACGAACACGACGAGGATGGTCACATATTCACTGAGGATGCTGACAACAGAGTAAAAATGATGGACAAGAGGATGCACAAGATGGAGTCAGTTCTGAAAGCGGTGAATGCTGACACGAAGGTCAAATTCTATGGAAAACCAACAAACAAGAAAGTCATCGTATCTTGGGGATCTTCAAAGGGACCCATACTGGACGTGCTAGATAAGCTTGGAGAATATTCCCTCCTACAGATAAGAATGATGGAACCATTCCCCGTTGAAGAGGTAATGAAATTCCTGAAGGGGAAGACCATAATAGCGATCGAACAGAACTACACAGGTCAACTCGCAGACCTGTTGAAGGAGAAGACGGGTCTGGAGGTAAGCTCCAGGATAGTAAAGTTCAATGGAAGGCCATTCGCATTTGAGGAGATGGTAGAAGTGCTCAGTAAGTCCAAACTGGAAAAGAGGGAGGTGTTGACGTATGCTTAGTACGGTCAACCCACCCGCAAAACCACAGAGTTATAAGACTAATGTCGAAATAGATTGGTGCCCTGGATGTGGCGATTTCGGAATACTCAACGCTCTCGTTCTTGCTCTGCAAGAACTGAAGATACCAAACGAGAACGTCGTACTCACGGGAGGAATTGGATGCAGTTCCAAGATTCCTCACTATGTGAACGTCAACACGCTTCACACGCTGCACGGGAGATCACTAGCTCAGGCTCAGGCAGTCAAGATCGCAAATCCGAGACTCGAAGTCATTTCCGCCTCCGGAGACGGAGATGGACTTGGAATTGGATCTGCTCACTTTGTTGCAGCCGGAAGAAGAAACGTCGATATGACTTACATTGTGTTTGACAACGGAGTGTATGGGCTAACAAAGGGACAGGCTTCTCCTACTCTTCCATATGGAGAGATGCCAAAGAGCATCGAAACAGAAAACCTAAAGTTCCCGGTGAACCCGCTGTTCCTTGGACTGGCTTCAGGTTTCACTTTCGTAGCAAGAAGCTATTCGTACAACATAAAGCACCTGAAGGAAACTCTGGTAAAGGCAATGAAGCACAGGGGACTTGCACTGGTGGACGTCATGCAACCGTGCGTGACCTACAACAACATCAACACCAAAGAGTTCTACGACCCGAGACTCTATGACATTGAGAAGGAAGGGTGGAACCCAGTCGCTAACAATGAAAGCGAGTACAAACAAAAGATTCCCCAGGCGGTCGTGAAGTCGCTCGAGTGGGGAGACAGGATTCCGATGGGAGTCTTCATGGATTACCAGACGGAGACCTATGACCAGAAGCTTCAGAAACTGGTACCCGCCTATGGGAAGAAGAACTACGTGATGGAACCAATCGAATCTTCCGGAAAACCACTGAACGATGTAACGGAGCTAATGGATTCGTTCTGTTGAATAACCTATTTTTATTCCTTTCCCGTTCTTTAGATCATCCTTAGTATCTTCTCGCTCTCAATCAACGGTATCATCAAAATTTTCTTATGTTTGCTAAGGTATTAATACCTTAAGGGATTATTATTTTATGGAAATCAAAGCATATATTAACGATCAGATAGGTGAAGAGCTGAGAAAGGGGGCGATTGCTAGGTTCACTTATTTCAAGGGCTCACTCAGCAACGCAGTGGAAGAGGCGATCATACAGTGGCTGAGAAGAAACGAAAGGATAGCTGAAAGACTAAGAGCCCTGCTTGAAAAGGCCTCAACTGATGATGATGTGATTGCGATTTTTCTTTTCGGAAGCTATAACAAGAAGAGAACAGATTATAGAGACATTGACATCGCTTTCCTGCTCAGGGATTCTGTGAACGAGATTTCGGTCTTGGCTAGGTATGATGATATGGAAGGGGATCCGAGGTTCGATATTTCTTGCCTGAACTCGATGGGGACAATGATCAAGCAAGAGGTCCTTGAGAACGGTACCGTCCTCCTATCCAAAGATGTTAACGCCCTCTATGACTTTTCCGAACGGACAATCAGGGAGCATTCAGACTTTAAGGGACTCTATGAGTTGATGATTCATGGATGAAATACATAGATTGAAAGAGAAGTTAGGAGAGATTACTCAATACGTTAATGAGATCGAAGAAAGGCTTCCCGGTTCACTGAAGGAATATTTAGAATCCGATTTGACCCTAAAGAGAACATTTGAAAGAGATCTACAGCTTATCAGCGAAACACAATTAGAAATACTCTCACTCCTAACAAGAGTTAAAGGGATAGGAATAGCCTCCACTGAGAATGGACTCATTGACAAGTTTAGAAAAACTCTTTCATTCAAGACCATCGAAGATGTGAGAGAGCGCAGAAGGCTGAGGAATATGCTTATTCACGCATATTCAAACGCAAAATACGATGAGGATGTATACAATTCTGCTCGAGAGTTGAAGAAAGTCAAGGTATTCGTAGGTGAGTTGGAAAACATAATCTCGAAGACTTGAGCATGAATTGATCGCGAGGATCACTCGCCCGTATCAGAAACCGAGTATGAAGGAATGACTGCGACCATTCATGCTTAACAAATCATCTCAGTATGTAGAGGCAGATTAGAGACTACGAGTTGAAGTCTCTATTGATTCCTCTGCACTCGCACCTGACATATCCTGGCTATATCAGAGCGTGTACATTCCAAACACTATTGTCGGTATTTGTTAAGTTTAAAAGGTGGGGAAGGAAATTCCCCGCTTCCAGACTTTTGACCTGGTCATTTTAAAGTCCTGTTTGATGTAGGCTGAGTGTATATTGGGTATCTTTATTCGTTATAGTGCACAAAAGTGTACAGATTTGTGCACTATGAAGAAAATAGGGTCGATTTTAGTTTCACTCAACCAATAGCCACTTCCGTAGCGGTAGGAATCGTATCCTCTTTCCACTGACAGTTTCTTCTCCACCAAAGTCCCACGTTATCACTAGCAGTTCCTCTGTTTTCAGATCTTCCGACGCTCTTACTAGAGAAGCTATCTCCCTCTTTTCAATCCCTTCCAAACTTGAAGCAAGGGTGACCTGTATCAGTTGCTTGACCACCCTATTTTCCCTCAGAACAAAATCGACCTCTCTTCCCTGATGGTCTTTCCAATGGAAGATCTCCATATCACTCTCCGAGTAACTATTTCGTCGAAGAAGTTGATATACCCGAACTTTTCATTTTCTAGAACGAGAAAGCTGAAGACCGACTTTCCACTTCTTCTCACCCCCAGGATTGCCAGGATGTTTGGATGTGAAAGCAACTTCTTGTTTTTCTCTAGATTGAGATCCCTTTCGACGATTTTCTAGATTTTGACGAAGAATGTGATAAGAAAGGTGCTTATAGACACTAGATTTAGAAGC
>JAJYMI010000068.1 GCA_021787125.1 Thermoplasmata archaeon
CCCTCCCTACAAAGGAGGCCCAATCTTTGAGAATTGTCCACGAAATGAAAATAAATGTCAGGTGTTGCTAAGCTAGAGGTTCATCGGCAATAGCGAAGTTTAATTTTGCTTTGAAAGTTGGTTATTGGAAATCCTCTAAAGACTATATCTTCGAAGGAAAATTATTAACTTATCCTTCGGGGACCCGGTTTCCTGATGCAACCCCGAGAAACGGGGTAGATTACATTATCACAGTTTCGAAATAGAACTTTTCTAGAGTGAAAGTTGTGGGCTTTCTATAGAACAATTCTCGAGAGACACAGTGTAATCCTGAGAGGACCGGTAGAATCATCATCAATTTTCAAGGAGTGCCTCGATTTCGCCTTGTGGAGAGTTACCTCCGGTGATGATAAGAGCGACTTGTTTGCCTTTTAGTCGGTCAGCAAGTTTGAGTTCAGCAGCAAGAGTGGAAGCAGATGCTGACTCCGGAATCATCTTGGCCCGTTCAGCTAGCAGTCTCCATGCGTTTCTAATATCGTCATCTCTGACAAGGACGAAATCGTCGAGTAACTCTCTCATTATGGACTGAGTGTATTCAAAACTCTCACCTGTCGCCACGCCTTCTGCATAAGTATTGTTTTCAGCGGATTCATGCCTTCCGCTTTTCCAAGATCTGAATGCAGCTGGAGATTCTTCTGATTGAACTCCTATCACCTCTATCCCTTTGCTTATGGCCTTCGCCACAACCGCTGCACCACAAGCTCCACTTCCCCCACCTACTGGTACTATTATCACCTCAATGTCGGGATTCTCGCGAAGCAGTTCCAGAGTGTGAGTGCCCACTCCGGCGATTAACATTGGTTCATTTGCAGAATGAATATACCTGTACCCGTTTTCCAAAGCTAGTTCCTCTGCTTTTCTCCTGGCGTCGTCAAATTTTGTCCCATGGAATATTACTTCGGCTCCCAAATCCTGTGTGAACTTCACCTTCTTTTGATTCGAATTTTCAGGCATGACTATTCTGGACTTAACTCCGTATAGTCTTGACGCATAGGCTACACCCTGCGAGAAATTACCTGTCGAAGCCGCAATGACACCTGCATTTTTTTCATCTCTGTTAAGCTGAGAAATCAGATATGTCGCTCCACGAACTTTGAATGAGGAAGTTGGAAGAAGGTTATCCAGTTTTAAGAAAGTCGTCACTGAGGGCACAACATCCGGGTTCACTCTTACTACTGGACTTGGGGGGAAATGACATCTTAATACTTTCTCCGCCTTTAAAACATCACGCAGTTCTGGCCTTTCAAGTGTCGTCATCTAGTTTTTAGAATGTGATCTGTAAATAACTATTTTCTTTCATGTCTTCTACACTCAAATTGCCAAATCTCAAGAGATTCTAATTCGCAGATATTGGCACTCTACTACATTAGGAATGCAGAAACTCCCTGTATTCTTCCGAGCCCACCTGCTACTTTAGCCCAAGTCTCACCGCTATCGGTTGAGCCAAACAAGTCCCCGTGGGTTGTCCCCAAATAGATACCAGGCTCTTTCATTGAGTCTTGAGCCATGCCGTCACGTAGAACCACAGCGTGATTGCCTTTTGGCAACCCTTCGCTGAATGTTTCCCATGTCTTGCCTCCATCTTCAGTCCTTTCCACCGTTATCTGACCCTGAATACACGAGTTGTGCTTCTTGCAGCTACCCTGGTAAGCTGGAACCACAAACAACGAATCTCTTTTTCCTTCGACTGTCACTATGGGGAATCCGTGTCTGACTTCATTGGAATGACTGATGTCCGTCCACTTATCTCCCGAGTCAGTCGAAGCATATACTCCACAATGATTTTGCTGATAAATCGTCCCTGGTTTAGATCGAGATAACGCAAGTTTATGTGTACACGAATGAACCTGATTTAGGTGTTCGACATCATTTGGAATAGAAGGTCGGGACTCCCCTTTTTGCGTCGGACAAGAACCTGTGATTCCATTTTTCAACGATTTCCAGGTCTCTCCACTATCATCGCTCCTGTACGTTCCATTTCCGGATGCGACAATATACAGCCTTCCCTTCTTGCGTGGATCGGATTTGATAGTGTGGATTGTTAGCCCCGTCGTACCGAAACCCCAGTCAATACCCCAGTTCTCTCTGTTGGGTGCCGTGTAGAGCCCCGTTACATCCTCCCACGTACTTCCAGAGTTGTTGGACTTGAAGAGATGACCATACTGGGTTCCCGCGTACAGAACATTGTCCTCGTGATTATCTACCTCTACCGTCCACACTTTCCTCACGTGAAGACCCTTGTTAGATAATTTCCAGGTTTTTCCTTTATCCTTTGATGAGAATACTCCTTCAGTAAGAGTGGATGCATAGAAGTGACCTTTTCTATCCATCGCAACGTTGTTGACACTCTCTCCAGTGAGGAAATGTTTACTCTTACTCCACTTTTTTCTGTTCTCGTCGGATTTGAAAAAATATGCTCCATTCACAGTGGAAACAGAAACAATTACCGTATCATCCTTCATATCAAGGAAATCAATTAAAGGCACATTAATAAATATTAGCATACCTGAATCAGGTAACTATTTGCCTATGAACGTAGATGAAGAATAGTGAAGAAAATTCCGACAGAAGATGGGGTGGGCAAAGTCTTGGCTTACGACACTACTCTAGTAACTCTCAAGGAGTCAAGCACACTTCTAGAACGAGGTCACGTGATTACTGAGGCAGATGTTGTCAAATTGAAAGATTCTGGAGTTTATAGAGTTTGGATTGAGAGTAAAAAAGACAATCTGGTTTATGAGTGGGAGATTTCTTCAGAGATAGGTGTAGCACTATCTGATGGAACCACTGAACTGGTTCAAGGAAAACACGGAATTGTTTTCTTAACTTCGAAGGTTCCTGGTATCCTCAAGATTGACCGTAAAAAGTTGACTGATTTTAACACAAACCAAAGCGTCTTATTCATTTCAAAGAGTGAAAACTTGGCAGTGGGTATGGGTGAAATAGTTGGAGCCATAGATGTTATCCCCCTTGCCATCAGCAAAGGAGAGATGAAAAAAGTGATGAAAATCGCATCAAAAGGGATGGTGAGTGTTAAGCCATTCAAACTTTCGAAGGTGGGACTGGTTATAACTGGAACTGAAATATATGAGAAGAGAAAGAAGGACGAATACTTCAGAATTGTAAAAAGAAAATGTGACAAATACGGATGGAAAATTGTTTACAGAGAAATAGTTCCCGATGATAGTGAAAAGGAGATACAGGCAATAATGAAAGCTAGGGAATCTGGTGCTGAGGCGATAATTGTCACCGGAGGTATGTCTGTAGATCCAACTGATCAAACTCCTGGAACAATTAGAAAACTTGGAGCAAGAGTCTTGTCATACGGGATTCCTATGAAGCCAACTACGATGACAATTCTGTCAATCTGGAAAGGTCTCCCCTTATTCGGGATTTCCGCTGGGGGAATCAGGTATAGAGAGTTCAACTCGATAGATGTCATGTTCACCAGAATGATGGCTGGTGAAATTCCGACAAAGAGAGAAATAGCGGGCCTCGGATATGGTGGAATATTTTGGAATTACAATATCTCTAACAGAGGAACAAACTTGAAAAATTCAAGTAACCTTCGGACCCATTGATTTTTGATCTTGCTGTTTTCTCCTGATAGAGACTATTTCTGAAATTATACTGAGTGAGATTTCTGCCGGTGTGATTGCACCTAAATCAATGCCGATAGGTGCGTGAATGGAAGTCAAAAATTCTTTCGAGACTCCTTTCACCTCGAGTGAATCGAAATCAGACTTTATCCTCTTCTTGCTTGCCAGAAGACCGACATAACGCACCTTGTGTTTTGAGATTTCCTCCAGCACCTGGAGATCTCTAGCTCCTTTTGTAAGAACAACAACAAAGTCATCTTCATTAAAATCAAAGTCACTCAGTGGCGAATTGACGGGATCGATGGTCACATCTGGCTGAGAAGTGACCATTGGATTTGGGTCGATGAGCGTAACGTTCATTCCAATAGATTTTCCAAGTGTTATGAGGCCGTCTTCTATTTCATCTCTTCCTCCTTGACCAACTATCACCAGTCTCTCATTTCTCCTATAAGGTTCCAGGTAAATGTCCATTATACCTCCACAGTTTGTTTCAACGTGTATTTCGTCTTCCTTGTTCTCTCTCATTCCCACTATAGTCTCTTTTGGATCCTCCAGAAATACCTTTATCGTTCTCGCATTACCGGTGCTAAGAACCTCTTTCGCCTTCTCTACTATTGCAGAGTCGGGACAGGCCCCCCCAAGAGTGCCGTAAAGGACTTCACCCTTACTCGAGATCACTTCTTTGAAACCCGGCTTGCCAATCGAAGAGCCTGAAACTTTGACTACAGTCGCCACTACAAATGCTTCTCCCTTCTTCACAAGATCAGAAGCAACCTGAGGAAATTCCCAATTGTTCAATGGTATTTGGAATCTAATTTTATATAAATCACTTTTCTCGTTAGACGCATCACAAGATCTCAGTTAGTAAAATTAAAGGATTTGTTTATCTTACTCGGAAATATATGGAACTCAAAGGGGAATTTGAAGTTAAATCGGATAGGCAGACTGTTTCTTCTTTCATATCCAACATCGACCAAGTTACTTCTATCATTCCTGAAGTTCAGTCAGCCGAGAAGTTGAATGAAACATCTTCAAAGTTGGTTGTAAAAGCAGGAAAGTCGGCCATTAAGGGAAAATTCAATTTGCTCTTAGAGTTAAAGCAAATTACAGAGGGTGAGGATATAGATATCAATGCTAGGGGATCTGGCACGACAGGCTCTCTTGATTTAAAGGCAAACTACAAGCTTGTGGATTTAGGGAACAGTACCCTTGTAAAGTGGACTGTAAATTTGAACATTGGAGGGATGATAGCCACTATGGGTGCAAGAGTGATTAACAGTACTGCAGAAAATTACATCTCGGTACTGACTGACTCTTTCAGAAAGGCGTTCGAAAAATGAGAGAAAGGAAGAACAGTACCAAAATCGGAGCCCTCGTTCTCGCTGCAGGTAACTCTTCAAGATTCGGTAGCAACAAATTGCTTTTCAAAATCAATGGAAAAAGTGTTCTGGAGAGAACCCTTCTGGCACTTTCAGGTTTTAAATTTTGGAAAACTGCGGTCGTCGTTTCCAATACTGACTTTGACGACATTTTAGGAAACCATGTTGAAAAAATACTGAACAAGCAGATTTCGCTAGGAATAGGGAAATCGATTGCACTTGGAACAATTTATCTCCGGGAAGAAGTGTCGGGAATATTAATAGTGTTAGCTGATCAACCCCTTTTAACCTTAGATGATATAAAAAAGATGACCGATGTATTTTTAGGAGATCCCACCAAAATTGTTGCTTGTTCGGTATATGGAGAGATTAGAAATCCTATTATTTTCCCTTCTGGCTGCTTTGATGAATTGATTAAACTTAGCGGAGACAGAGGAGCCAGAGGTTTGGCAAATTCACATATTGATAACATCGTGAGAGTCGAGGTAGACTCCAGTCACCTCCTCGACATTGATTCTATCCAAGACGTACCAATTATTATAAAAGAAATTGAAAGAGGATGAATAAATCAACTACTCTATCAGGTCTTCAGGCATTACTGGAGTTTTTCTCAACCTCTTGCCGCTCGCTTTCTCTACAGCTCTTATCAGTGCGGTGGGAACACCGATTGTTGGGGCTTCTCCGAGACCTTTTGCACCGTGTGGAAGCGAAGACCTATTTTCTGCTATCTTGACCCCGAAATTCGGAAGATCTTCGGCAAGAGGAACTCCTGCGTCTGAGATACTTGAAGTGATGAGTTGTCCGTCTTCGCTATAGAACAGACCCTCGTGGAGAGTCTGACCGATACCCTGCGCCATTCCGCCGTGGATCTGCCCTAGGACCATCTCCCTGTTAAGAGCGCGACCAACATCATAGTAGGCGTTACATTTCTTGACTCTTACATTACCAAATCGGCCTATTTCCACGGTTGCTAAGTTTGCTCCAAAAGAGGTTAGTGAGAAAGGTTTCTCGTCAAAGACATATTCATCGTGGTCCCTAGATAACAGGGATTCGGAAGAGTAGCTTCCAAATTCCTTCTCTACCTCTGTTCTCAACTTTTTGCAAATTGCGACTATTGCAGCCCCAATCAGTATTGCGGATCTGCTACCCCATGCACCTTCTCCATCTTTTGTCACGCTGGTATCTCCTCTGTACACAGTGACAAGTTCTTTCGAGACATCCAGCTCCTCGTTTATGAGTTTCCTTATGAACGTTTCATGCCCCTGCCCGTGGCTATTTCCTCCCAACCAGACACCAATCTTTCCATCCTTGACTATCATCCTCGCACTCTCACCGGTGTAGGTCCCTGGAACGAGCACAAAAAATGACAGCCCGACCCCTTTTGCAAGCTTCGCCTCCCTCCTGTATTCTAGTTCCCTTACTGCCGTTTCAAAGAATGGTCTTGCTGCATCTATTTTCATTCCGAGTGGAGAATTGAATGGTTTATCGCTCATATTCAGGAGTCGCACATCGGCTGGATCCATTTTCATTTCGTCTGCAAGCAGGTCGAGCATCCTTTCGATGAAGAATGATGCTTCAGGCCTACCAGCACCCCTGTATGGTCCCTGAGGAACTTTGTTTGTTAAAAGTGCCTTTCCAGTGACAAATGCCTTTTCGATGGCGTATGCGCCCGTCATCATTGATTCGATAAAAGGTACAGAGAAGCCTCCTGACCCTGATCCATAGGCGCCTGCATCCACCATTATTTCCCCCTTCATCCCCGTAATCTTCCCGTTCTTCTCCGAAAATATTTTCATTTTTCCTCTGACTCCCCTACCCGGATTTGTTGAAGTCAGATGCTCCCGTCTTGTCTCGATCCACTTCACCGGCTTTCCATACTTCATTGACGCAAATGATGCAATTGCGTATTCAGGGTAAATACCTCCTTTCGAGCCGAATGCTCCTCCCGTGTCTGCCTGCATTACCCTCACTTTGTCTTTGCTCAAACCGAGCGTCTCTGCAAGTCCGTTCTTGACACTGTGTACAGCCTGAGTTGAAGCCCATACATTTAGTACTCCTCCTTCAAAGCTTGCAACCAATCCCCTTGGTTCTATTGGATTTGTAGATATTCTATTATTTTCTAGTGTGTCTTCGAGCACTATAGGAGAAGAGGGATCCGAAAAATCCTGTCCTTTGACTGCCTCTGAAAGAATGTTACTCTTCATTCCTTTGTGTATAGGGGGCGAGGAAAGTGCTTCGTCTATAGTGACTACGGGTTTAAGAGGTTCGTAATCTACTTCTACTGAATCTAGAAGATCTTCAGACTTATATCTATCCTCTGCAAAAACAGCCGCGACAGGCTGTCCTACGTAGTTCACAAAACCACTGGCAAATATGGGTTCAACTGAGGAAGCTTCCCCCTCACTAGCTCCTTCCCCTACTGAAGCGATCTTTGCACCTAGATCCTTGCTGCTGATTCCCCCCTTTAGGCTGATTATTCTTGCCCTAGCATAGGGACTCCTCAAAACAGTCATAAACAGCATACCTTGAATTTTTATGTCGTCCACAAAGTGTCCAGTACCTTTCACAAATCTGGAAGAATCGTACTCCAACTCTCTATCATTCCAGTTGATGGTGGGCATACTTATCTCACCTCAATTTGCTGTTCTTCCTTTTCCTTCTCTTTCATCATAAGTTGAGCGCCATACTTGACGGATTCAATTATGCTCTGGTAGCCTGTACATCTGCACAAGTTCCCCGAAAGATTTTTTCGTATTTCCTCTTCAGTTGGATTCTTGTTATTCTTTAGAAGCCAGTACGAAGTAAGAATCATCCCCGAAGTGCAATATCCGCATTGCAAGCCATGCTTTTCCAGAAATGCCTTTTGCAACGGATGAAGTTCGTCGTTTTTTGAAATACCTTCTATCGTAGTAACCTCCCTCCCATCCACCTGAACGGCAAGCATCGTGCAAGACTTAACAGCCTTTCCGTCTACCAGAACGGTGCATGCACCGCAATTTGACGTGTCACAGCCAATGTGCACTCCGGTTAGACCCAGATTCTCTCTTAAAAAATGTACCAATAACTCTCTGGGTTCAACCTCGGACTGTATGTCCTTTCCATTTACCCTTGTTCTAATCTTGACTATTCTCATCTATCTCACCAACCCCCTCTCAAATGCTAAGTTTATAGCCTCCTCGGCTATCCGACCGAGAACTTTCCTCTTGTAATCCGCCGAACCGTAAAAATCAGTAGAGGGTTCTGCTTCCGAAACTATTATTCTAGCTGCCTCCCTCGCAACTGAGTCGTATATCTTTTTCCCCTCAATGTACCTTTCTGCCTTATTTGCTCTGGTTGGTTTTGGTGCCACGGACGTAAGACCTATACCTGCGCTCTTGATCGTCTCGTCTTCTGCAAGTACGAGATTAACGGCGACTGCTGCAACTGAAAAATCTCCTGCACTCTTCTTCTGCTTGATGTAGCACCCCCCGGAGCTGACTTTAGGTATTGGTAAGAGTATTTTGCCAAGAATCTCGCCTTCTTCCAAGGATGTTGTGAAGGAATCTGTTATGAAAGAGTCAGCATCAACGAGACGTTTCCCCTTCTTTCCAACTATTTCCAACTTGGCCTTCGTAGCTATTGCGACAGCAGGCAAGTCGTTTGAAGGATCACCGTGTGAAATGTTTCCTCCAACAGTTCCTCTGTTCCTTACAAGTGGATCTGCGATCTGAACTGCAGCCTCGTGTAGTATCCTGTACTTTTCCTTTACAAGTTCATTTTCTTCCAGTTCATTTACTGTAGTTAGAGCCCCTATTTCCAGAAAATCTCCTGTTTCCCTGATCTTGTTCAGTCCCTCCACCCTTGAGATATCTATGATGTAAGAGTATGCTGCGATCCTCAATTTCAAGAGTGGGATGAGGCTCTGCCCTCCTGCCATTATCTTTGCTTCCTCGCCGTATTTTGAAAGGAGTTCCAGCGCCTCTTTCATTTTGGTTGGAGCAAAATATTCAAATGAAGATGGGTGCATCGATGTCCAAGATTAATTCATATTTAAGAATTGAGAGTTCGGATACCTAGGGCATAATCATTCGAAATAAAATTGTGAATCTCCTTTCAAAAGCTATTTTATTCCGTGACACGTGATGGTCGTAAGTAAACCTCGACACGTCGTTTCATTAGATCTAGAAGTACCAGTTGTAAACTGCTTTTGCCATTAGGACCCCACCGTAAGTAAAACCAAAGAAAGTTGTGTTAATATATTCACCACTCACAAGGACGGTAGAGTTCATTGGAGGCAGAGTTCCATTATAGTTGACCAATAACATAGTTCCGCTGTCATTCAAAAGAAACACTGAATGGCCGTTTATGCCAAATTCGCCGTCCACCTTCCCATAGACATAGTAGTTCTGATCGTTCTTAAGGTGGTTTGGATTAGCTGCTAGTACAGAAGGAATCAGAGCGTATATCGTTATGGCTACTACAATTGCCAACACAATACCAATCTGGAGCTTCTTGCCCACTTTTCACTAGCACAAATTCTCTATATTAATCAATCGGAAATTAAAGGTTGAAATTTAAGAAATATCGTAAAAATAGTCAAGTATCTTTAATCCCCCTTTAAGAGACGCATCTATTGAAATCATATCGCGTTTACAGCGAATCCGGCAATGAAGCCCAAGATTATACCGATATACACAAATGACTGTGCCTTTGCCTGATCAGCTTGTCTAAACAGATTTCTAAACATGGGTATAATCACGTAGAGGATCGCACCCACAGCAAGTCCGTCAAAGAGGACATTAAGATATGGACTGACATAGTTGTAACCTATCAGGCTTCCTGCTATCGTTGGGAATCCACCAATGAAATAAAGTCCTGCAAGATATCCGATCTTCGGTCTCTCTCGACCAATGAATGGAGAGACTATAGGGAAACCCTCGGTGAAATTCTGCAAGATGAAGCCCATAAGGATCAACAAGAAGAGTCCGGTTAAACCGACTGCGTATGCTGCACCAAAAACCAGACCTTCTGTAAGATTCTGAAGACCCATCCCTATCGCGACTATCGAAGCGACCCTTGCAGGGACGTGAGTTTCTTGAGAAGCCGTCCCACCTTTTAGGTTCTCAACCAAGTAAAGAATCCCAAAGAGACCAGATACAGACAGTAGGAATATAAGTGAGAGGATTGGGTCGGCGACATAAGACCCTGAAGAATAGATCTGAGATGCGACGTCAGAAAATATGTCGCCTGAAAGAAATATCAAAATTCCCACAGCGAAAGAAACCAAGACGTTGATCGTCTTGGCACTCATGTTCTTCCTCAGAATGATTGGGAAAGATAGATAGATAGAAAATCCCATTACCAGTGCAAGCCCCAGCATTTCATATAACGAACCGCTAACCACGTCGCCAACCTTCTAAAATTTCTTTGCTTTGAACAGAAAATCCATACATTAATTAGGTTATCCTAATTTCATTAATCGTCTTGAAATATAATCTTTACCTCGCTTGACCGAAGACAAGAATTGATAAATTGGAGCACAAACAGATAGCAAAAGCGCTCTAAAAATATGACATCAATACACTTAACTATCTCACGGGTATTTCTGAGCTATGATGAAGGAGTTACACGCGCCACGGGGCACCAAATTGAATACAAAAGGCTGGAGTCAAGAGGCCGCGTTGAGGTTACTACTTAACAATTTAGATCCAATGGTCGCAAAAGATCCGCAGAATTTAATTGTATACGGTGGCAAGGGAAAGGCCGCAAGAAACTGGGATGCTTTTGACAAGATCGTAAATTCACTGAAATCTCTGGAAAATGATGAGACACTCCTAATACAGTCTGGAAAACCAGTAGGAATTTTCAAGACGACGGAGAATTCTCCAAGGGTGCTCATTGTTAATTCTCAGATAGTCCCTAGATGGGCAACGGACGATGTCTTTTGGGATCTGGAAGCAAGAGGTCTAACAATGTACGGTCAAATGACAGCGGGTTCGTGGGTATATATTGGAACCCAGGGTATTCTTCAGGGAACTTATGAGACGCTTGCTGCACTGGCTAAGAAGGAATACGACACGGATTCTCTTAAGGGTAAGTGGGTACTATCTTCCGGATTGGGCGAGATGGGAGGTGCACAACCACTTGCCATCAAAATGAACGAAGGAGTGGCACTGGTCGTTGAAGTAGACATTGAAAAAATAAATAGAAGACTTAGGGACAAGTATCTGGATGTTTGGACTGATTCTCTCGACAAAGCGCTTGCTCTAAAGGATGACGCCCTAAAGAATGGAAAAACGACTTCAATTGGACTCCTGGGGAACGCTGCAACTGTTTATGAAGAATTGGCAAGAAGGAAAATTGTGCCTGATGTGGTCACAGACCAGACTGCTGCCCACGACATCAATCTAGGGTACATACCCGAAGGTTTTGCTGTGGGAGAAGCATACGCTTTCAGGGACAAAAATCCGGGTGAATACAAGAAGAGAGTTTATGAATCCATTATCAAGGAAGTAAAGTCAATAGTCTGGTTCAAAGAGAAGGGTTCCAAGGTATTCGATTATGGAAACAATCTGAGAACGAGAGCAAAGGAGGGAGGCTATGCCAGAGCATTCGAAATTCCTGGCTATGTTCCAGGTTATTTGAGAGATCTCTTTACGATTGGATCCGGACCATTTAGATGGCTCGCACTTTCGGGAGATCCTAATGATATTTTCGCAATAGATGACAAAATAATTGAGAATTTCAAGGACGATGAACACCTTGTTAAATGGATTAAACTGGCTAAGGAGATGGTTCATTTCCAGGGATTGCCGGCCAGAATCTGCTATGCAAAATATGGACAGAGAGAGCAGCTGGGACTGATGATGAATGATATGGTCAGAGAAGGAGAATTGACAGCACCCATTGCAATAGGTAGGGATCATCACGATACCGGGTCTGTCGCATCTCCTTTTAGAGAAACAGAAAACATGAAGGACGGCAGCGATGCCATTGCAGACTGGCCAATCCTGGATGCACTTCTGAATGCGATCTCTGGAGCTTCCTGGGTAAGCGTCCATCACGGTGGAGGAACTGGAATAGGAAACAGCATACACTCCGGATTGGTGATTGTCGCGGACGGAACCAAGAGTGCAGAAGATAGAATTAAGAGAGTACTCAACGCCGACCCTGGAATGGGTGTGATTAGGCACGCGGATGCTGGTTATCAGAGTTCAATAGACGTGATAAAGAAGGGTGCGAAATTCAAGACACCGTACTTTCCTTGAAACTTTTTTCCTTCGAGGGAAATCATTTTTGATGAGTGGTTACTTTAAGTAACTACAAATCATTTATATAGAAGGGATAACTCGTATTTCATGAACTTTCTTTCACAGATAGAGGAACTTGCGGATGTCGGACGGGGAAGCGCTCCTCTGGGTCCATCAGCACGCAACTCGATGGATATTCCATCAAACCTTTCCAGACTTTCAGGTGGAAATAGTTCGGGGACAGATTACAATTCAATATTTTCTCTAGTAAGAAAAGCCGTAAAAACTGCCCTTGGAAAGGAAAGAGTGGGGCTTGGACTTGCACTTGCTGATCTCCCTTCTCAGCTAGGAGCCTTCTGGGAAGTAGGTGGAAACTATATCGTAATGAACAAGAACATTCTGGACGCTCTAAGGTATGCCAATCGTCCAAAGGAAGAGATCAATTCGTTTGTGTTTGTGATTTTGATGCATGAATACCTTCACTCCCTGGGTGTATTGGACGAATACAAAGCCAGGACAATGACAGCCCGTATATGCGCAACCATTTTCGAAGAGGGACACCCAGCTTATGAGATCGGAACTAGAGACCCTTGGCAAGTTTATCCATTTCTATTGCAGGTACCCAGTGGGAACGGTGAAAATCTGAAGATCATAGGAAACTTTGATTCGGATACTGTTTCCTACATAATGTGATTCTGCTTATCTAATATTTTTAATTTCTTTCCTATTTTAAGATCTTCAGCACAAAAGGGATGATTCCCATTGTGATTGCTACGCGAGCGAATGCCGATCTGGTTCCGGTTGAAATCATTCTCGTGGTGATCTTGGGCCATGTTTGTGAGTCTATCAGAACGCCCACCGTGAGGAAAACTGGTAGCTCCATATAAATGTGGATGCCCTCGCGAAGAGGTAAATAACGAATGCGGTTATGTTAATGAATATTACAGAAAAGAGCGTGACTCCGACATAAGAACGTACCTTGTTTCCTGAAACGGGAAGACTTGTCTTTGCAACGGGTCCATAGCCTCCACCGGAGATGACCTTGTTTAACCCGCTCAAAAGGCTGAGCAAATTAAGTCTCGCCCATGAGAACGAAAATTTTGTTTGAATTAGCAATTGTGAATCCATTATTACAACAATTATTCCGAAGGAGAAAGTCATGTACGCAGAAGGTTAATGTAATGCTACAATCGTGGCGATTATAGTGTCAGTAAACCCGTAACAGGTCAGTCGAGGAATGCACGCAGCAGCTTGAGGTGGGTTTTCAGCAACCAAATGCTAGCGCCTTCAAAGTTTCATAAGTGAGTTGACAACCGCATTCCTCCTTCTAATTTCGTTACGGAGTTACAAAGGAAATTCCTCAGTGGAATACTTCCGAGAAAAGTTTTAGTACAATCCAAATATAAAATTCTGTGATCTAATGGTCTCGCCTAATGAATTAAAGCAAACTTCTGTTATTGGCGCTGGAATCATGGGAACCGGCCTCGCAATAACAATGGCACTTAAGGGAATCAGCGTGTTTCTGAATGACCTTACGGAGGACTTGCTACACGAGTCAAACAAACACATATCCGATCTTCTCTTTGATTTAGAAGAAAGAGGATCGATAGAGAGTGCAGCGAAGATTCAGGGAAATATAGTAGTTGAGAAGGACCTCAAGAGGGCAGTCGAAAGCTCAGGCTTGATAATTGAGGCAATTACAGAAGACCCTTCCGCCAAGAGAGAGTTGTTTAGGAAGCTTGCAGACATTGCAATGGAAGACTCAATTCATGCCTCAAATACTTCTGTCATAAGAATAAGCGAAATAGCTTCCGACCTCAGGAGTAGGGACAGGATAATAGGTGTCCACTGGATGAACCCTCCATATGTGGCTCCACTGGTGGAGTTGACCCCTTCTGAGTGGACAAGCAAGGAAGTCGTGCAAGTGACAAGAGACTTCTTGGAGAAGACTATCGGGAAGAAAGTGGTGCTGAGCCCCGATATTCCAGGATTCATAGTGAACAGATTTCACGCTGCTGTTACATCAGAGGCAATCAGGCTTATTGACGAAGGAGTTTCGATAGAAGATGTCGATAAAGTGTGGAAATACCATTTGGGAGTACTTTATGGTATTTTCGGTCCTCTGAAGAACGCAGACTACATAGGACTGGATACAACCTATCTGGCGGGAATGTACCTTACACAGAGACTAGGTCGAGAGATGGGCTATGTTCCAGAATGGCTCATCAAAAAGATTGGAAATAATGAGCTGGGAGTCAAGACAGGGAGGGGGTTCTACGATTATGGTAACGAAGCATCTTCAAGTCTGTATGCCAAGAGAGTCCAAGCAATAAGGGAGGAATTAGAATGCCGAAAGGATCAGAAATAATTGCATCTTCGCTGGAGAAGGAGGGCGTAAAGCACGTCTTTACTCTTCCAGACGGTTGGATCATGCCAATATATGAGGAACTGGAAAAGAGAGGGATAAAGATAATTTCCATGAGGAGTGAGCAAGCAGCAGCGAGTGCTGCTGATGGTTATGCCAGGAGCACCAGGAAGCTCGGTGTCGTTGCTGTGGCCGTAGGACCAGGGGTTGCAAATATAATGCCCTCGCTTGCGCAAGCATATCTTGCAGGGAGTCCGGTTCTCGCACTCGGAGGAAGAACGCCCTTCTCGAACATAGACAAGATGGCTTTTGAAGAGGTTAATGTGCATACCTGGGTGGAGAAATACACGAAGTATTCTCGCTTGGTTCTTTCGACTTGCAGGCTGAACGAGTACGTCCAGGATGCTGCAAGGGAGGCAATGACGGGACGAATGGGACCAACCCTCCTTGAAATTGCAAAAGACGTTTCGCTTGGCAATTGTGAGAGCGACATAGTTTATGAATCTCCGGAAAGGTACAGGCCTGCTGGAAGAATATTTGGTGATCCGTCTGCAATCGAGAGGGCCAGGGAATTGATAGAAAAATCGGAGAGACCTGTGATAGTAGTAGGCAGCGGCGCCTACTGGTCAGGTGCGTGCGAAGAAGTTGTGAAAATGGCAGAGGCGATTCGTTCCCCTGTTGCGACCGAGGGTCTAGCTGTAGGATGCATTCCGACACTTCACCCCCTCTTTGGTGGAAATGCGAACGTGGGTATCATTACGAGATATGCGGACCTGATAATTGCAATAGGGGCCAGGTTCGATGAATTTCTTGGTTTTGGAAGGGACGAATCGTTCTATAGTGAAGGCACAAAGGTGATACAGATAGACGTTGATCCCTCTGTGATCGGGAAGAACAAACCGGTAGATGTGGGAATCTGGGGAGACGCCAAAGCTGTAAGTGGCCAGATTCTAGATTCACTATCAAAGAACAGGAAGGAATCGCCAAAAGAAAGCGAGTGGAGCTCCAATACATCCTTCATAATCAAGTCTTACTACAACAGGATGGAGGAAGAAGCTGCTTCGGACGAAACTGCAATCAGGCCGCAGCGGCTGATGAGAGACCTGAGAGAATTTGCAGGAGAAAACGGTCTTTTCATTCTGGATGGAGGGGATACGACCGCCTGGGCATTCCTTTATCTCAGATCCTACCGACCGGGTCAGATAATTTGGTCTCACGGACCATTTGGTATGATAGGGACGGGAATATCGATGGGTATAGCAGCAAAGCTTGGGAATCCCGAAAGGGATGTTTATGTAGTGACTGGAGACGGGAGCTTCCTGATGAGTGCGGTCGAGATTGAGACTGCAGTGAGGTATGGCATACCAATGGTCGTTGTAGTCATGAATGATATGACATGGGGTGACGTATACCACAACAGGATCCTTGCGACCGGAAAGAAGGAGAGTGGAAAGTATGCAATGTTGGAGGGAAGGAAATACGATGAGTTCGCAAAAAGCCTCGGAGGGTATGGGGAGACCGTTCTAGATCCGGGAGAGATTACAAGTGCACTGAAGAGAGCGAGGGATAGCGGATTCCCATCCGTGGTAGATGTCAGAGTATCAAGGGAGTTCAACAGTCCGCTGAGTCAGATACAGGGATTCCTGAAGAGGGACTAAAAGGAATTTAAAGCAACCGGTTTCTCGGATGCATGAAGGTCGTAATCTTGAGAGGCTTGGTTGCTGGAAAATAACGCATTAGACGGACATTTTAGCCAACTTAATTGGAGGCAATTATAAAATATACCTTTCATCATAACAATTGCCATGACCGGTATACCGGATCTTTTGAATTCTCTTTCTCAGATCGGAAAAATGGATGTTGATCCATACTCTGGAAACCTCTTCACCTACGTCTATGAGACTGGGGATAAAAAACTCAGGAATATTCAGCACAAAGCACTGAACATGTTCTATGACAGGAACGCACTCGACTTCACAACATTCAAGAGCGCTGCTTACTTTGAGAAAGAAATTATACGATTTGCAAAATCAATCTCTCACGCAGATGAGAACGTCCTCGGTACTCTGACTTACGGGGGAACAGAAAGCATTCTACTTGCAGTTAAGGCAGCGAGAGACCTCTTTAGAAAGAAGAGGGGAAAAGACGAGGTACCGGAGATAGTACTTCCCTCTTCCGGCCACCCTTCGTGGGAGAAAGGAGCAGAGTATTTTGACCTCAGACTGAAAATTATTCCAATAGACCGGAAGAACAAGAAGGCCAATCTCGAATCTCTAAAATCAGCAATAAATGAGAGGACTGCCCTGGTAGTCGCGTCAGCCCCAAACTTTCCTTATGGGTCCATTGACCCTGTAAAAGAGATGGGGGAGATAACGAGGGACAAAGGGGTCCCGCTTCACGTCGATGCCTGCGTTGGAGGCTTCATACTGCCCTTCTTTGAGAGACTTGGGGAGGATGTGCCGGTATACGATTTCCAGGAGGAAGGAGTCAGTTCATTATCAATGGACACACACAAGTATGGATATTCCCTCAAGGGGTCTTCGGTCCTCCTATTCAGAAATCCGGAGATGAAGAAGTATTCAAACTACATCAACATCTCATGGCCAAGCTACATCTTCGTCAACACCTCAATACTGTCGTCGAGATCAGTTGGTCCCATGGCAAGTGCCTGGACTGCGATCAATTATCTAGGAATGGAAGGTTATCAATCCCTCGCCAAGAAGGTGCTTTCCGCAAGGAACTATCTATCCAAAGAGATGGAAAAACTTGGCTTTAGGTCTACTGCGCCCATCGAATCCAGTATCCTCTCTATGTACAACGATACTATCGACCTGTTTGGATTCGTATACGGAATGCAGAAAAGGTCCTGGCATCTTGAGATACAGAAAGCGATCCAGGACCTCGTTCCGTACAACATTCACATGACCCTTAGTCCTGTGCACAACAGGCTGTCCAAGCCATTCATTAAGGCAGCGAGGGACACAATAACCTCTCCCCCAGATCCAAGATTCATGGAGCTTATGGGTGGCTTATCGCAAGGAAACCTTTCCGATCTCATGACGATGGTGAAGGAGGGAAACATCAACCCTGCACTGCTCGTGAAACTACTGGAACAGATACCGGAGGATTCGGCCAGGGAGATGGCAAACGAGATTGTTAACGAGGTGTTCAGATGAAATCGAAATTTCTTACGCTGATGGGCCTGATCCTTATCGTATTCGTGTCTCAAGCCATATGGGTCACGTACTCTCCCATTCTGACCAACATAGCACAGATCACCGGGGTATCTGCAGGCTCGGTCGGTCTTCTTGCGATCATATATCCAATATTCTTCCTCGCCCTGACGATACCAGTCGGGATTCTTCTTGACAAGAACTTCAAACTCTGGCTCACCATCGGTTCTCTTCTGACGTTTGCGAGCGGTGCGTTCAGGATTTTCTCTCCGCACACCTACATCTGGCTATTCGCTTTCCAGATCCTTGGTGCGATTGGTCAGCCATTCTCTCTGAACTCTTTCGCGCTGTTTGCAAGCACGTACTATGAGAAGAGAAAACCAATGGCCATTTCTGGACTGAGCTTCTCTGTGTATCTCGGTACAATCTTCTCGCTTGCCGCAGGCGAATACCTCTACGGGCTTGGTGGACTGCACATGGTTTTCCTTCCCACTGCCATCATTGCATTGATAGGCATTGTGCTGTTCCTCGTGGGAATTCTCGGCCTAGAGGCAAGAAAACCAGAGGAAAACGTGTCTGTCTTCAGGGAGATGAAGTACGCGGTAAGGCAAAGGAATCTCTGGGTACTGGGGGTCATCCTAGGGCTTGGGGTTGCAGCGTACGACAACCTGTCCACCTGGCTGCAGCCAGTCATACAGACGATTGGAATGGGTCAAGTGGCGGGCACGGTCGTCGCGCTGACACTAATATTGGGCCTAGTAGGTATACTGATAATACCGAATGCTATCACCAAGAGAGACCTTCGAACAATCTACCTGAGATTTGTTGCCATAGTCGTGCTTCTCATATTTGTAGCACTGGCATTTGCGGCCTCAAAGATCACGCTTTACGGTCTTCTGCCAATAAGTGGATTCATCATGCTACCTGCCTACCCAATAATAATGGAATGGATAAGCAAGTTCTACGTAAAGAGTCGTCAGGGAATTGCGACAGGGTTCATGGCGTTTGTCAGCAGGATATTCTCCGTGGTGTTCACGCTTTCTGCCCTAGTCGTTATTGCGTCAGTCACCTACTACTTCCTCTTCCTCTCAGCCCTGATATTTGGCGCTGTTCTCTTCACGTGGTTCCTTCCTAGAGACAAGGAGGTGGTACCAGCATAGCTGCGAAAAACTGCTTCCGGTACGACACTATGAAAAACGGTATCCCGTTCTGGCACTGATAGACAGCGCGTGCATAAGACTTGCGGGGATAGGGTGCCGGTCGTGAGACCAAATTCAGACAAAATCTTTAACAGGAAAGGCACGAGTGTTTTCAAACCAAGCTCCGTTGTGAAATGGGTTTACTAGATTCTCTGGGAAAGTTGAAGCGTCAGCGAGAGACCATCAAGTCTTTTTTGTTGCAATTATCATTTGTTTGCAACCTGTAGTAACTAATTTTATCTGGGGACTTCACAACTCATTGATATATAGATAGGGAACAAACAGGTGCAAACAAAGAATGGTCGAATTCAAGTGATGCTCTTCTTGCAATGGATGGTGCCAGGGTAAGGAAGACCTCAATGCAAGGACAATGCCAATAAGACTCACTACTTTCTCAGAGGTAAATTGGTAAACAGCTTGGCCCTCCTCCTATTTGAGATCAATCTTCCATTTTCTCCTACCTGTGGAATGGCGCCAGCTCCTGGGCCCCTTGTCGTCCGTCTGCCTACCAGAATATTCTTGTTTGCTGCTACGGTTAGTAGGTGTTTTGCATTCGTGTTGGTGGCTATCGTCTCTGCTCCAAATATTCCCTCCCACATGCACCTGCTGACGGTGTTAGAACCGTCACCTTCACAACCAACTATCTTTATGGAAACCTTCAGGCCCTTCTACTATTTCGACAAGCTCCATCCTCCTCAGATACTGTACATCTAGATTGATTGAAACTTACGCGCTCCCTTTCATTACTCTCTTCACCTTCACTATCTGTGACTGATGTTGTATGTATTTCAAATTCACTGATGATATATGCAGTCTATGAAAATAGGTTCCCTGAGATTTTAGACTCTTTTGGCCGATGTATAAAATTGAGCGCAGTGTAAGACGATAGAAGTAGCTTTAAAAATTATCTCAGACAGTTAACTCATCCTTTCAACAAATGCTACAACGATTATCTTGAAAAAGCAACTGTAGCCATCATTGAATCTTGAGGATAGAAACCAGTACTGGGAATCAAGATACATTGGAATATAAACCAGAGACAGATCCTTCACGTTTTGGGTTAATGAAGCTCATGGAGTTCTTACAACCATGTTTGTCAGGATTTTTTTTGTTCCGCGAAATCAACTGAAGACTTGCGTACACTCGAAAAGTATAAGGCCACCTACTATACCAAAATCGTTACCTCTGAAGTCGAAATAATTTACATTATTTTGCCTTTGGAGAAGTACCACAGCTACTTTCCCCGCAACTGTCTGGGAAACCAAGAATTGCAGGAACTACCAACTTGGATGGGAATTTACTAAGTATTTATTATAATTAAGCTCATTTAATTCGACATTCGAATTCGTGCAGCGAGTCACTGGGGAGAAATTAGCCGCTCGTGCTCACGATCACATTGAGCTCATGGATGCTTAGGACAATCGGGTATGCCACTGATGCAAATTGAATCTGCTCGTACCCATTCCCTTCACTAATCTGTTTCACACTTATGCCTTTAATCGTCGACAACTTTTCTAGGATTG
>JAJYMI010000067.1 GCA_021787125.1 Thermoplasmata archaeon
AACTCCAACGGATACGCTCCTTGCAGCGACAGATGAAGAGTTGTTAGGTAAGATATTGAAAGATGCAAAGTTTAGACTACACGTCTCCGAAAATTTCTATAAAGAAGTACTCGTAGTGGATGATGCTTTGAAGGATCTGCTATCCATTTGCTCGGTCGCAAATTTGGTCGGAGACCGAAGCGTAAGCATTGCTGTTGATCTTGGACTCATATCAAAAGAGAATGTAATGTACATTCAGGGTATTCCGTATGCCCAATTCACGACGATGGAATAGGAAAGAGTACTTCCGATTCAATTCCAGTTCTGTGTCTAGAGAGTTCGGTATCCCACACTCTCTGTTAGTAGACTACGATGTATTTTTGATATCCACCAGAACCCTCGAATTCCTTTCAAATAAATTGAAGTCCGGAGATTTCAACATTTATCCATTACGCTTTGGGGATGTAAACGATACTATCGTAAAGCTCCGGAGTCCTCTCACGGAAAACTTCTGGAGATCGGCACCACCTCTCAGAATAAGAAGAGCATCATCAAGGCTGATATTTCCTGAAGTGATGGCTATTATCAACCTGACTCCTGATTCCTTCTATCCGGGAAGCCGAACGAAAGATGAAGAAATCGAGGTCCGACTAAATGAAATTGAAGAAGCTGGCGGAAAATTAGTGGATATAGGTGGTCAGAGCACGAGACCAGGTAGCAAACGGATATCCCCGCAGGAAGAGTTGAAGAGAATCTCGAGGGCAGTGGAGATGTCGATCAACAGGAATTTTACTGTATCGATTGACTCTTATGGGCCTGAGGTCCTGAAGGAATGCCTTGAGATTGGAGCACACATAATTAATGATGTCACTGGTATGGAAAACCCTGAGGTTGGCAGGCTTGCAAGGAAGTACGATGTTCCAATTGTAATAATGCACAAGAAGGGCAGTTTCGAAAACATGCAACAATCACCGTCCTACCAAAACGTCGTGAATGAAATAATCGACTTCTTCTTTCGAAAAATATCCAAGTCGACCGAACTAGGAATTGAGGATAACATAATTCTTGACCCCGGGATAGGATTTGGAAAGAGGGTAGAGGATAACCTTTCTATAATCAACAATCTCAGAGATTTCAAGCTCGGTCATCCGCTTTTAGTTGGGCTGTCCAGAAAGAACTTCATTGGAGAAATAATGGGCGAACGTGTAGACGAGAGAGGGGAGTCTTCTCTCATTCTCAACACAATAGCCTTGATGAATGGTGCAGACATAATAAGAGTCCATGACGTTCGAGAAAATTTAAAATTAATAAAAATAATGAAAAACTTGAGAGAAATTTAGATGTGAATCAGGAGGTAGTGGTACATTATGATAGACACGAAGAGAATTGATATCGTGTTGACCACTTTTATGAGAGGGTTTATGGCTGGTCCCGCCGTATCTTTTGTCGCATCTCCTACCGTATCTCCTACGACAGCAGCCTTGTGCGCCTCTGATCCCTTTCCACCATAGTTTCCCTGCTCGATGTACTTCTTTGCGTTATCCCACGCTCCCCCACCAACCGTCATCATTATCGCAAGTGGGAATCCGGCAATAATTACACCCATGAGCAACCCGCTAACGCCGAGAGGCCCGAGAGTGAATCCCACGACGATTGGAGTCAGTACGGCAATAAGAGCAGGTACCATCAATTGTCTGAGCGCTTCTTTTGTCACGATGTCAACGGCTTTCCCATAGTCTGGTTCGTCTTCGCCAGTGAGGATCTTTGGGTGAAGCTTGAACTGTGATCTCACTTCTTCGACTATCGCTGATGCAGCCTTCCCGACAGCGTTCATCAGATAAGAAGTAAAGAAGAACGGTAGTGAGCCACCAATTAACAGCCCCGCTACAACGATCGGATCGGTGAGCTGGATGCTCTGGAACTTGACCACTTTATCTATGGAAAACTGATACGCAGCAAACAGCGTAAGAGCAGCAAGCGCTGCACTTCCAATAGCATAGCCCTTCGTGACCGCTTTGGTCGTATTTCCCACCGCATCGAGCGGATCTGTCACTTCATCCCTTGTCTTCTTGTCAAAGCCAGACATCTCTGCTATTCCTCCGGCGTTATCAGTTATCGGCCCGTAGGAATCGATCGAGATGATCATTCCAGTTGCAGAAAGCATGCTGGCGGCAGCAATCGCTATGCCGTACAAGCCCATCGAAGAGTCACCGCCGTACGACGAAGATGTGATGAAGTAGGAAATTACGATACCCCCGATAATGACGACCGCTGGAATAAAGGCAGCCTGAAGTCCGTACGAAAGGCCCGTAATGATGTTCGTCCCTGTCCCGGTGACGGACGATTTTGCAATCTTTGCGACCGGGGAGAACCTTTCTGAGGTATAGTATTCAGTGACGTAGACTATCACACCCATGATTACCATACCAATTATTGCGTCGAAATATATTGCAAGATTTCCATTCATCAGGTAGTAATCTATGACATAGAAACCGATGGCAGAGAGAACGACTGTAACTATCAGCCCCTTGTACAGTGCCGTCATTATTCTCTGTTTTGGTCCTTTTTTGACAAAGAATGAGCCTACAATAGTGGCCAGTATTGCTGTTCCACCTATTGCGAGCGGCATAATGATCAAGCTCTGTGAAACATTCGCACTGAGATGATTGATGTAAATGAAATAGCCTACCAACATTGCAGACAAGGCCGTGACCACGTAAGTTTCGAACAAATCAGCACCCATACCAGCACAGTCTCCTACGTTATCGCCCACGTTATCAGCAATGACTGCGGGATTTCTTGGGTCGTCTTCGGGAATACCTGCCTCAACCTTTCCAACCAGGTCAGCACCTACATCTGCTCCCTTGGTGTATATTCCTCCACCGACTCTCGCAAACAGACTTACCAGAGAGGCTCCGAATATGTAACCGATCATGGGAATGGGACTACCAAACCACATGTAGAAGAGCACTAATCCCAGGAGTGCCAGTGAAGCGACCATTAGACCAGTGACCGTTCCGCCTCTAAACGCAAGTTTGAGGGCGGGGTTTAGACCCTTTTTTGCTTCTATTGCAGTTCTGACGTTAGCCCTTACCGATATGCTCATTCCTATGAGCCCTGCAACGGCAGAGCCAATAGCGCCTACCAGAAACCCTATCGTTAGTTTCCAGGCCTCTCCTAAGCCAGACTCAAAATAGAACGCAACAAAGATTATTACTGCCAGTATTGCAGCAAAGATGAAGACATTCGTGTACTGTCTGCGCATAAAGGCGTTAGCACCCTTACGAATTGACATTGAAATCTTTTCGGGTATCTGTTCCGTTACCGGTATCCTTAGAAGCAAGAAACTCTGCACGGCGGCATAAGCAAGGCCTATCAGTGCCGTGGCCAGTATGAACAGTTCCCAGTTCAGTAGATATGATGCCATCTACCCCGAATTTTCCAATGCCTATTAACGTTTACTTCGAGCATTACGCGAACGAAAATAGAAAAATGCACAACCTACTTGGTTCTGGTAACTTTCTTGTGCGTTATCGACGGTGCAAATTATTATAGAAAAATGAAAATTAGAGGGATGAAGGAGCCCTTACCTTGTTCCTGTCTATCTTCATACCTCTAGGAGTTACGATCAAGTATCTGTTCCCAAGTGCAACGACGTCTCCTCCATTGTCTCCGGCCGATCTCTTCAGTTCGCTGACTATTCTTCTCATCTGAAGTTCGTCGGATTGAATTGCAGCGGTATCAAGAATCAGAACATCTCCGCTGAGGACAATCTCAGAGAATTGTGGGACTTCTTCGAATTTTATGAGTTCACCTATCTTTACAGAAGTTCCTGCTCCAGGCTCATCTGCAAATTGATATTCATTGAGATCTATGTATTTTCTTGGCTCCTTTGGCGGTCTATCTGTCCTAATAACAGTCTTTTTTCTGAATGTCATTGGCATCGGTGTTCACCTGCAAATAAATATATTTCGTATTAATTAATATTTTCCTCTTCCTTTTTGCTTTAGACGTCTCGTAAAAAATGGAACTTTCTTTACCAAATCGACCATTGTACTACCAGTATTTTTGGTGTCTTATTTCTCTATTTTGAAGGATCGAACCCATAGGAAAAATATTTTTGTCTCAATTGATAACCCTCTACCCGGCTTAGCTCAGTTGGTAGAGCGGTGGACTGTAGAGGGATAGCGCTGTGGCGCAACCGCCGCCATCCACAGGTCGCTGGTTCAAATCCGGCAGCCGGGATATTGGATTACATAAGAATTGGGCTTTATGAATTAAGCAGTGGCACTATCAAAAATTTTCAAGTATTTTCTTCCCTACGAAGAAGCCCAGTTGTCCTCACCTCAAAATAGACATTAGTGAGAGAGTCTTTTGGAACCGCATTCAGAGCGGGACGGCCTTTACTGCGTAGTTTTCCCCCTCACTTCTTCTTTCTGTACCAAATCAGACCTACCAACATTCCTATTATTAATAGGATGACCACCGCGTATGGCCAGGGATTTAGTTCAGGCTGCAAGTTGCTGATCTGAAGGTGAGTTAAATTCTGAGAGGTTATTGTTATGTTGGTCGTATAATTGACGTAACCGGCTGCTGAAACAGTTATCGAATAGTTACCCGGTGCTAGAGAGATATTGTAGCTGCCATTCTCCGTCTTGTATAGAGTTCCATCGACAGAGATTACTGATGCGGTGGGTTTGATTTTTCCTGTCAGGTAACCATAAAGCAAAGAGAATGGCTCCAGTTGGAATGTATCGTTCCCACTCACATTAACAGAACCTGTAGATGAGTTCGGCGCGTAATCCGCAGTCTTGGGGATTATAAAATTGTATGTCCCGTTAATAACAGAGAAAACGATCGTATCACTGATGGATTTAATCGTTCCCTTTCCATTGAGTATCACTGACCACTCTGTCCCCGCTGGTAGACCGGTCTCTACGAAAGAAATGTTGAAAAGAATCGGTAGGAAACTAATCTGGATTTGAAGTGTTGTCCCGTTGACCACAATGACGCCGGATCCATTCATGGCACGGTAATTTCTGTCGCTAGTGAAAGTAGTGAAGTTGTATGTGCCATTGTGAAGATAGACCGAATATTGATCCGCACTTATTGAGCCTGAAGAGATTCCGGACACATTAAGATACCAAAAACTGCCAGCCGGGAGACCGTTTTCCAGGAACTTAACCTCATAGGTGTCGTTGGGTAGAAGAGTCTCTTTCCCTGCCCAAAGTGTAATGTTGCCATAATTCTCGAATGCACCAGTCGAGTAATTGTATATCTGGATCGAGTAATTTCCCGGGAAAAGAGTCACATTGAGTTGTCCACCCACGAAGGATGTCACATTCAATGCTCCACTCGTCGAATTGATGGCCTTGATGTACAGGGCCCCGTTAGAGATATTAGAAGTAATCTTGAGTGTGGAGAGTTCGCTTGAGTTGTACAGCTGACCCAGCGAGCCCGATCCGCTTCGCACGTACGCCGCGACTCTTCCGGTCACGCTACCATAGGTCCAGTCGCCAATTGCGTTGTAGATGGTCTCCCCCGTGTCGCTACCAAAATTGAAGGCGTTCGGGACGGTCTGGTAATTGTTTCCGTTGTAGTATTCCAGCATGAGCAGAATCGAGGAGTTGATGTCCTCGCTCTGACTAGCGCTCCCCGGTCCACCGATTACGAGTTCTGCATCGTAGTAAGTGTTTGCAGGGTTGTAGCTGTTTCCACTCACAAAGAAGTACGGAATCTGATCCAGATTTGATGCGAAGTGAAAGACTGCATTGTCATAAATGACCCATCCAAAGCCGTCATTGTACAGAAAAGAAACCTCTGGAAAGCCCCCGGGTCCAAGATACGCGTTCACCTTTAGGAGGAAAGAAGATCCGTTTGAGAGCGTGACGTTATTCCCTGGAAGAGCAGAGTTTGAGAAGTCGTAGTAGAACTGCGAGGGTCCCGATTTGCTCCCTATGCCGCC
The DNA here is from genome assembly GCA_021787125.1 of Thermoplasmata archaeon. GTDB lineage: Archaea > Thermoplasmatota > Thermoplasmata > Thermoplasmatales. Next base: position 5,945 of record JAJYMI010000067.1, read on the forward strand.
GATCGTTCCATTGCCATGCACAGTAGAATTGTACATGTTAGAATTAGGCGCAGTCAGATTCCATATGTTGTCTATGAAGGTTATCTGTCTGGACGATGTGTTAAGATAGGCAACGTCTTGGATCCAGAAATCATAAAAGTTCGAGCGATAGGAGAAGATCATATTCACATTGAGCTGGAATGTCACATTGTAGGAACTGGTAGAGGAGCTATACATGGAGATCGAATCTAAGGTGACATTACCCACGAAAGAGGAAGTGGTGTAGTTGTACGGTAACCCGTTGTTACCGAGCCCGTAATCAGCAATTCCGATCGGTGCGGGTTCGGATATATAAGATCTGTATGGATTGACTTGTTCGGTTGGAGTGCTTGAGAGAGTTCTGATATTATCGTTCAGTAAAGATCCACTCATTCTTCCTTGGGAGGAAGTATCATATCGATTTCTGTCATCAACAATTCCGCTACCTGAGGCGACCAGTAGAATAGTCACAATTGAGATTGCAATTACCAATCTTACAACTCTGTGCAGGGAAACCACACCTTGAGACCCGTTAATGAAGATATTGATATAGTTCTTGCTTTTGGAGACGGGTTGCTAACCCAAAGACCCATCTAGAAAGCATGGAAATCGATCTTCTTATGGCAATTACCTGAGATCTTTCTTTCCCTTTATCAGTTCAATTCTACCCCATATCGGATTTCTCAGAAGGTCCTATTTGTGTAATTTGGTGGCTCGCTCAGAAGCATTACGTTGTGAGGATGACTCTCGCTAATGCCTGCCTGAGTTATCAGGATAAATTTGCCATTTTCTCTGAGTTTTGGAACGGTTGGAGACCCAGTGTAACCCATCCCAGATTTCAATCCACCGATCAGCTGGAACACACTATCTGCAACTTTTCCCTTGTAAGGAACTGCCCCCTCTACTCCTTCCGGGACGAATTTGCCTGAACCGATCTTGCCGTACCTGTCATTCTCTCCGCTCATGACCGCTCCAAGTGATCCCATCCCCCTGTAGGTCTTGTACCTCCTCCCCGAGATGTTTATCTCGGTTCCGGGAGCCTCATCTGTTCCTGCCAGAAGAGACCCGAGCATTACGCTACTCGCACCAGCAGCTATCGCCTTTACAATATCTCCCGAATATCGGATTCCGCCATCGGCTATGACTGGAATTCCGTGTCTTTCAGCAACTTCCGCTGCCTGTGCTACCGCCGTAAGTTGAGGAACACCAATTCCGGCAACTATCCTGGTGGTGCAGATTGAGCCAGGTCCGACTCCAGTCCTGAGACCGTCCACTTCTGCAGAGATGAGATCTTCTGCAGCCAAAGAGGTCGCTATATTTCCGGCAATTATGTCTATATCTATCTCTCTTCTCATTTTCTTGACAGAATCGATCAGGTTAAGATTATGGCCATGGGCACTGTCGACTACGACCACATCCGCACCTGCATCTTCCAGTGCCTTGGCGCGCTCCAGGTCAAAGGCCCCGACCGCTCCGCCAACCAATAGTTTGCCCTCTTCATCCCTTACGGCGAGCGGATCTTGTTCCCTCTTCATTATGTCTTTCGCAGTAATCAGACCGACAAGGTCTCCTGAGCCATCCACCAATGGTAGTTTTTCTATCTTGCGCTCATTCATTATGCTAAGTGCCTGATCCATAGATAGGTTCACATTCCCCGTCACGACATCCTTCGTCATTACATCTCGAACTCTCTTGCTGCTCCCTTTCAAAAATCTGATGTCCCTGTTTGTGAGTATTCCTATCAGTTTATTGTTCAAGATGACGGGAAGACCTGCGATCTTTTTCTCTTTCATCAACGTAATAGCATCCTGCACAGAGGTCTCCGGGCTCACTGTGTAGAGGTCCCTTATGATCAGCGATTCTTCTCTCTTCACTTTCTTGATCATTTCTGCCTGTACTTCTCTTCTGTTATTCCTATGAATTATTCCAATTCCTCCGAGTCTTGCAAGGGCAATAGCCATATCCGCTTCAGAGACAGTGTCCATCGGAGACGAAACTATAGGAATGTTGAGTTTGATATTTCTGGTGAGAAAGGATTCGACGTTTACACCGACGGGCTCTATCCTGCTCGGACCCGGTATCAGAAGAACATCATCGTAGGTATAACCCACCTTAGCTTCTTCGAGTTTTGATATAAACATATGACCCTAATGTATGTAGTAATAAAACGTTATCCGACTGTTGCCCATTTTGACACGATCGATTTTAGTTTTTCGAGTCAATAAGAATTTTATATTCTATTAGAATTTAGTGACACAGGGGAGCTCGCTAAGGCGGGCTGAGAGGATCGATAAGATCGACCCGTCGAACCTGACCCAGATAATACTGGCGGAGGGAACAAAATGAGTGAAGAAATAATAAAGAAAAAGACAAACTACATCGTGTATGTGGTCATTGGAATAGTGATTTTGGCAGGAACTGTAGTATATCTCACCTACCCGGATATTGTGACGCAGCAGGAACCGACTATTAACATTCTGACTTATAGCTCTTTTTTTGATTCGGGTGCAAATCCTAATCAGACGCTAAACTACCTGGTTAACAATTTCGAAAACTGGTACCATGTGAAGATCAAGATATCGTATGCATCTACTGACCTGTTTAGTCAGATCGTCGAAACCAAGGGAACTGGATATGATATTGTGATAGGACTAAACAACCTGGACTCGTACCTAGCAGCTAAGAGCGGTTACTTCTATCGCTTCAATGTAAGCAACGCATCCTATGTGAACAAGACACTGTATTCATTCATACAATCTTCGGGGTATGTTATCCCTTATGAATACTCACCACTTACAACTGACTACAATCTATCTGGACCCATAAATACATCCATAATCCAGAATCTCTCATTTTCCGATTTCTACAATTCCACCATTGCAAATCAGTACATACTTGAGAACCCGGGTACTCAGAACATCAACGGGGAGGACTTCTTGTTGGGTCAGATCGCATTCTACACCGGAATACTTCACGAGAACTGGACTTCATTCTGGAACCTAAGCAAGGGAATACAGATAACTTCAGACTGGACTTCTGGTTTCACTCTTTTTGAGAATGGCCAGAGACAGATGTTCTTTTCATATGCTACAGATCCTGCATACAACGCCTACTTTAACGCCTCTCCAATAGGGACTACTCCCTTCCACTACGGTGGAAAGAGCTACGCTTGGATGCAGGTGTTGGGTGCGGGGATTCTGAACTCATCAAAGCACCATGGAATAGATGAAGAGTTCGTTGATTGGCTACTGGGGCAGAAAGTCCAGAATCTCATACCTCTGAACGAGTGGACCTATCCCGCTAACGTGAACATAGCTCTCCCCTCCGTCTACTCGGTTAATCCTCCAATTTCGTCAATAATCCCACTGAATTCATACCTCAACATGAGTTTAGCAGCGAACAACATAGGTACCTGGACTCTAGAGTGGAGCTCAATTGAGGGCTAGATTAGGCTTCTCTTTCGCGCTCGTTGCGGTATACGCAATTTCGGTGGTCATAGCACCATTACTCTATCTTGCGTACTACGCAGCACATTCATCTACAGGCAGCCTGCTGGTAGAAGTCCTCAGGCTGTCGCTCAGGCAATCGGTAATCCAGGGTACGGTGTCGACGATCATTTCCTTCTCAATTGGTCTCCTGTTTGGGCTGTTGCTAATAATCTACAACGGCAGGATGAAGAACGTTGTGATTTCGATGCTATTTGTTACCTATGTTATGCCAGGTATAGTAATGGCTATCGGAATCATTTCCATTTTCGGCTACTCGTCAAGGCTCTGGGAGATAATCTACGGAAACGTGGTATACAACGCCCCGATGATCGCGGTCCTATCATTTTCAACGGGTAATTCCACAAGCGTACGAGAGATCTACTCTGCTAAGACTCTGGGAGCTAAGGACTCGGAGATCATCACGAAATTTTACCTACCGAATAGTCTCCGTGGAGGAGCTCTGGGGGCAATTCTCACATTCATTCTTTCGTTCGAGGGGTTCAGCCTGCCCCTGATAATAGGAGGCCCCTCCTACTCGACAATGGAGGTTATGATCTATGAACTGAAATCCATTCTTCCCACATTTTCCCAAATTCCCTTCTCGAGTGCATCCCTCTTGGGTCTACTTCAGGTCGTGATCCTGGTGGTGCCCCTGTACGTATATCTAGCAATTCGTTCCAGCGCAAGGAGGAACGAGTCAAACCTCCCATCTCCTCTAACACGCTACAGCCGAGTTGCCCTGGCTGGATTAGTCCTGTTCATTGTTTTCGTAATGATCCCGTTCTTCGGAATGTTCTTAAAATACCCGGTATGGCTGCTCAACGTCCATTCCATAACCGCGCGTCTCCAGATATCATTAGCTGTCCTTATCAGCAACACGGTTCTTTTTTCATTCGCTAGCACATTCATCGCTTTCATGATATCTATTGTGATAGCCGTATATCGTCCCACTCTCAGGAATCAATTCTTGATACTTCTTCCACTTATCTTCTCACCCGTAACTCTTGCTCTTTCATACTTCCTGATCTATGGTGAACACATTCCAACGAGCCTTCTTATTATCCTGATTTTCACAGCGGTGATAATACCGCTGAACCTGAGAATGATGATACAGTCTGTTGGAACAATTCTGCCTTCGGAATCTAACTCTTCAAGGACGCTGGGGGATTCAGCGATCGCGACCTTTTTCAAGGTTCAATTACCCAGAATTAAATGGGAGATGTCTACCGTGCTTTCCCTAATGTTCATAACAGTCATGGGAGAGTTCTCTTCAATAGTGACTGTCTATACACAATCAACGGAGACCATAACAATCGGGATCTACAATCTTCTGTCTCTGAGGGATCTGCGGGATACCTACAACCTGACAGAGATCTTCTTGATTGTAATATTTATTTCCTCTTTCATCATAAACCATCTAGGAAAGAGTGGTGCCGTTGGACAAACTTAAGGTAGTTGCAATCTCAAAGAAAATAGGCTCTGAAGACATTCTAAAGAATGTCAGCTTCTCTCTTAAGGAGAGGGAGATTAAGGTAATCCTCGGTGCTTCTGGCAGCGGTAAGACAAGCATTTTGAATTCGATTGCCGGCATAATCAGGCCCGATTCAGGTTCCATAATCAAGGACGGAAAAGACGTCACTGATCTGGAAATAGAGAAGAGGAACATAGGATTCGTCTTCCAGGATCTTGGCCTTTTCTACTCGATGAATGTGGCGGAGAACGTAGCTTATGGTCTCAGAATTAGATCGAGAGATTTGCACGAGATCAACGACAAGGTCGCGGAAATAAGCGATGCCCTCTCCATAGCTAGCCATCTGCAAAAGTTCCCATCACAACTGAGCGGTGGGGAGAAACAACTCGTAGCGCTTGCCAGAACTCTGATAACCGGACCCGATCTCATACTTATGGATGAGCCATTATCATCCCTCGATTCATTTCTCAGAAACAGCATGAGGTGGTACATCAAGGACATCCAGAAGAAGTTCGGAGTCTCGATAATCTACGTTACCCATGACCTTGCAGATGCAGAGATATTGGGAGACAGCATAGCTATCCTGCACGAGGGTTCCATACTCGACGATGGCGAAAAGGACCGCATTCTTAACCATCCGAAGACAGCAGAGACAGCTAGAATCCTAGGATACAATCTCTACAGCACTGGTGGTAGGAATTATGCAATTCATCCGAGCATGGTGATTGTCGGCGGGCCCGTCAAGGTGCGAATAGTGTATGGGGAAACGGGGATCAAACACAACTACCTCATTGAGACCGAGTTCGGTAAACTCAATGTGGTCACAGACCAGATACTCAACGAGGGAGACGGTGTGTCCCTTGAGAGATCAATTCAGCTTCCGTGACAGGACTTAGAGAGACAATCTCATAGAGAGTTGGACTCTACGATTAAGATAATAGAGCAGTAGCGCATCCAATAGTGAATGCAGTGTGGATGTGATGAAGCTGGGAGGGGACCAGTAATAGGGCCCATGGTTATCGCCATAGTGTGCGGCGATCCTGATTCGATCAAGAGAATTGGTGTGAAAGATTCCAAAGTTCTATCAGAGTCAACCCGAGAATCGATGTACGATTTGATCAAAGAGGCTGCGACTTCCGTTGATTTCGTCGTTGTGAGTGAGAGTCAGATAGATGAGTCTACGTTCAAGAACGAGTTGAATCTACTGGAGGCAAAAGAGATGTCAAAGATGATCAGATCTGACAACGAATACGTGATTGACTGTCCGGATGTCAATGAAGAGAGATTTGCCAAGCTGATGACTCAACTTAGCGGGAATGAAAGGATTACTGCCAAACACAAAGCGGACGTTGACTACCCGCTCGTTTCGGCTGCCTCGATAATTGCCAAGGTCACGAGGGAGAGGGAGATAATGAAGATAAAAGAGGAGATAGGAGAGTTCGGGTCAGGATATCCCTCCGATGAACGTACCATTTCCTATCTAAAGAAATACTTCAGAGAGAACAAGAAACTTCCTCCTCATGTAAGAAGGTCATGGAAAACGGTTAACGCAATTACATCAACTCTCGACGACTATTGAAATTATTTATTCTAAAACCAAATGAGTACTATAATGACCGAAGAGCTCGAGAACTATTTTCTGAGACTGAAGAATGAATCGAGCCTTCAGTACGATATTGCTACTAGGGTGAGAGCTCAGGGCAAGGACTGCGAAACGAGAGTGGAAATACCCCAGGCGGAGGACCTTGCCGGGCGCGTCCAGGCGCTTACGGGGATAGAGGCATCTGAGATCATAAAGGAACTCTCCAAAAAATATGATAGGGAAAGGGTGGCGATTGAGGCTGCGGTCTCTGTATCGGACAACTTCGATGGTCCGGAAGAAGTCAGAATCGAGAAGGGAATTAGGGTCGCTCTGGCGATTCTGACGGAGGGTATACTTGTCGCCCCGCTGGAAGGTATCACAGGAGTCAAGATTAAGAAAAGGAATGGAGACAGTTATCTCGCAATATATTACTCGGGACCTATAAGGAGTGCGGGTGGAACTGCCCAAGCCCTGAGCGTATTCGTAGGAGATCTCCTTAGGAGAAAATTCGGGATAGGAAAGTATATCGCCAGTCAGGAAGAGGTCGAGAGAAGCAAGGAGGAGATACCCCTCTATGCGAGAGTGCAACACCTTCAGTATATCCCGACCAACGAGGAGATTGAGACTGCTGTGAATGGTTCTCCCGTCTGTATAACTGGCGAAGGTACTGAGGAAGCCGAAATCACCGGGCACAGGAACCTCCCAGACATCGAGACGAATCGACTGCGAGGAGGAATGGCTCTTGTAATAGCGGAAGGGCTCATTCTAAAGGGGCCGAAGCTCAAGAAATATGTGAGCACATTCGGACTGGAAGGGTGGTCCTTCTCGTCCGAGAAGAAAGAAGAAAAGAACCTCTTTCCAAATTCGAACTACCTCAAGGAAATGCTGGCCGGTCGGCCTGCCCTTTCATATCCATCCAGGAAGGGAGGGTTCAGACTGAGGTACGGAAGATCGAGGAACACTGGCCTTGCGGCCGTTGCGATAAGTCCGGTGACGATGAGAGTACTCGATGATTTCATAGCCCTCGGGACACAGATAAAGATGGAAAGACCCGGGAAGGCAGGAGCTGTTGTCGCCAATTCAAATCTGGAGGGTCCAACAGTTGTACTGGAGTCAGGCAGTCTTGTTAACCTGAAGAACGAGGGGATGTACGAACAAAATCGTGAGAGCATAAAGGAGATCGTAGACCTGGGCGAGATCATGATTTCGTTCGGTGAATTCATAGAGAATAACAAGGTCCTATTCCCCGCGTCGTTCACTGAGTCCTGGTGGAGACAACTCTGCATCAAGAAGATCGGCAGAGTTCCCGAGATTAGTTCGGAAAGAGACGCGGTGGAAGCGTCTGTCTCACTTGGAGTACCCCTACATCCTTCGTTTACTTACCTGTGGCACGATGTTAACCTCGAAGACATCCAGCTGTTCGTCGAGATTCTTGAGAACGATTCTGCAGTCAGAGACGACTGTCTGGAATTGCCGGTAACAGATTTCGCAAAGAGATTCCTGACAGATATCCTCTGTGAGTTTGATGTCACTGATAAGATCAAGATCAAGAACTACAGGAGCTTGATAGCACCTCTGGGCATGAGGGTAGACAATTCCAAACTGATATCGGGTAAGAAAGTCACTGGAACAGATGCACTGAGAACCATCAATGCAATGGCGGGTTTCCCGGTTCATCCAAAGGGACTTACGAGAATTGGAGCCAGAATGGGAAGGCCCGAGAAGGCGGAAGAAAGGAAGATGAACCCACCCGTTCATGTGCTGTTTCCCATCGGGAATGTACAGAAGAACAGGAGAGACCTGAATCAGTACGAGGAACTTCAAGGTCCGGAGATGCAGATGAGACAGTGCTCCGGTTGTGGAAACATATCCTTCAGAAATGTGTGTGAAAAATGTGGCTCTCACACTAACCCAACGGAGAGGACTAAAGAGTTCGACATCAGCATTTCCGAGATTCTCAGGAACAAAGTCGAACAGCTCGGGGTTTCCATGCCAAAAAAGGTAAATGGGGTGAGGGGACTCACTTCAACCCACAAGACACCGGAACCTATTGAAAAAGGGATCCTGAGAGCCTCGAATTCGGTCTACCCATTCAAGGATGGAACCTGCAGATTTGACATGTCCGATGTACCTTTGACTCACGCAAGACTCGATGAGATAGGACTGACACCCGAGAGGGCAAAATCACTTGGTTATTCGAGAGACTACAGGGGAGCAGAACTGGTCGACGATTCGCAGATAATTGAGATATATCCTCAGGACGTCGTTCCCAGTAAAAGGGCGGGAGAGTACCTGTTAAGAGTTTCGAATTTTGTCGATGATCTTTTGCAGAAATTTTACGGTCTTGAACCATTCTACAGGGCCAGAAGCAAAGAGGACCTTATCGGTTCTCTCGTCATAGGATTGGCACCACACACGTCTGGAGGAATACTGGGGAGAATCATAGGTTATACCGACGGAAGTGTGTGCTATGCACATCCATTCTTCCACGCGGCCAAGAGAAGAAACTGCGATGGAGATGAAGACTCGATCATGCTCTTGCTCGATGGTCTCCTGAACTTCTCACTCGATTACCTGCCCAACTCGAGGGGGAGCTTGATGGATGCCCCGCTTGTACTATCCCTGAGGATCAACCCTACAGAAATAGACAAGGAAGCCCTGAATCTTGACATCACAGGGGAGTATCCTTATGAGTTGCTTGAAATGACGATGAAATTCCCTGATCCATCAGAGATAACAAAGTATGTCGTGACCGCCGGGTCCAGAGTGAAGAAGGGAGAGATGTTCCCGCACTGCGACTTCTCTGATGACACTACCTCTATAAATCTTGGAACGCTAGAATCCAGCTACAAGACTATACCCAGCATGGAGCAAAAACTGGAACTGACCCTGGAACTCGGACGCAAGATAAAGGCCGTCGATGCATCAGACATGGCAGAAAGAATTCTCAAGTCTCACTTCATCCCCGATATAATGGGAAACCTGAACAAGTTCGGATCGCAGACCTTCAGATGCACCAGCTGTAACCACATATACAGGAGATTACCGATCACGGGAAAATGCCGAAAGTGTGGTACCAAACTGATCGGTACGGTTCATAGAGGAAACATAACCAAGTATCTGGAGACCAGTTACAAAATCACAAATCAGTATGAGGTGAGCAACTACGTGAGACAGAGAATAAGGATAATGAGGGAATCTGTCAATTCAATATTCGAAGCAAGAGACAACAACTTCAAAACACTGGAGGATTTTGATGATACCTAGAGTATATTTTGTAGGAACCGCTGGTTCCGGAAAGTCGACGCTGGTGAATTCACTTAAGGAATGGATGGAGAACATGAGCTATGACGCCATAACTGTAAACCTTGATCCAGGAGCTGAATTCTTGCCCTACACACCTGACATAGACATAAGGGAAAACGTATCGCTTGAAAGCGTGATGCAGAACTATAACCTTGGGCCAAATGGGGCTCAGATCGTAGCTGCTGACCTCATGGTGCAGGAAGCAGAAAGGATCAAGGAGCTGATAGATTCGTACGATTCGGACTATACTCTGATTGACACCCCTGGACAACTCGAACTTTTTGCCTTCAGAGGATCTTCGTCCCAGCTGATTTCTAACCTTGGAGGTGAGAACAATGCGCTGCTCTATCTATTCGATTCTGTTCTGATGAAGCATCCTGAATCCTACGTTTCATCCAGATTCCTTGCTATGAGCGTAATGACAAGGTTTTACGTTCCATTTCTGAGCGTAGTATCAAAGGCAGATCTTCTTGAACCCGTCGAAAAGGAGAGAATAGCTAGATGGGATGGAAACAAGAACGAGTTGATGAGGGATCTGAGAGAAGTATCAGCTTCCTTGAACGTACAGCTCTCCGAGGCAATACTAGGCGGAAGCGAAAGTCTCAATTTACTAGGGGAAAGCGTATTTTCATCTTCTGAGTCCGAGGACGGAATGGAAGATATATATTCATTCCTGCAGAAAATCTTCTATGGGTCTGACGACCTGGAAAAGCGGTAGAATCGGGGAAAAATAAGAAAAGTATAAATACGCCGTCAGACATACGTATGATTATGCCAAACGATTTTCCCAATCAAAATCAGAGGAACTTCATCTCTCCTGATGATGAAGAAATTGCAAAGCTAGTTGAGTCAATGAAGGTGAACATCAAAATCGTAGGATGTGGCGGGGCTGGAACAAACACCATAAACCGCTGCGCAAAATCTGGGATTTTTGGTGCAGAACTGGTTGCCATGAACACGGATGCCCCGCATCTTTTGACAATACAAGCGAATAGAAAGATTCTGGTAGGAAAGAGAACGACTAGGGGACTCGGAGCGGGAGCCATACCTCAGGTCGGAGAAGAGGCAGCCCGTGAAGATTACGACGATATCCAATCAACACTAGGGAATTCTGAGATAGTCTTTGTTACTTCCGGAATGGGTGGCGGAACAGGAACAGGAGTTGCACCTGTTGTCGCCGAAGCCGCAAAACACCAGAAATCTCTTGTCATAAGCATCGTAACTCTCCCATTCGCAGCGGAGGGAAGAGTGAGGATGGACAACGCCATATACGGGATAGAAAGACTGCGGAAAGTTTCTGATACTACAATCGTAATACCTAACGATAAGCTGTTGGAAATTGTTCCAAGACTACCTCTAGATCAGGCGTTCAAGGTCGCAGACGAAATACTGATGGAATCCCTAAAGGGACTTACAGAGATCATTACAAAACCGGGACTCGTAAACCTGGACTACTCTGACATTCAGACCGTCATGAAAGAAGGGGGAGTAGCGATGATAGGCATAGGAGAAAGCACAGGAGGAAAAGCCACCGTAGAGGAGGCAGTTACCGAGGCTATCTCTTCGCCACTCATTGAAGCGGATATATCCACCACAAAGGGCGCACTCGTCAGAATCGTAGGTGGAGAAGATATGACAGTCTCACAGGCAGAAACGGCAGTCAGAATGGTACAAGAAAAGGTGAATCCCATGGCTAGAATAGTCTGGGGTGCATCGGTTGATCCCACCCTCGTTGGGGAATTCAAGGTACTCGTTGTACTTACAGGTGTTAACTCTCCTTATTTCCTAAGCTCCTCTAAGGGTGTTGCCATAAAGGGAGCTAAGGGATTGGATGCAGAAATAGACACGGTGATGTAGAGATGGAGAAGAAAGGATTCAGACTAGCTTCTGGTCTGTTTGGATTACTTGCTTCGATTCTCTTGGTAGTCTACGTCTTCCAACTTGGCCACGGAATACTACAAGCAGTGCTCTATACTTCGTTCGCCTTCCTGGCTTATGCGCTGGCTTCATATCTGCTACTGTCAAACTCTGCCAGCAAGACCGTAAGGGTGATCCCCTTCGTTTACCTTGGAGCAGGACTGGCAATGGTGTACGCCGTAGTGGTACTGGCGGGGGGACACAATATGTTCCTGTACCTGACCATAACGACAGCAGTAGTTGCAGTAATCAGCTACCTTTATGCGGCTTATTCAACTGGCTACCATAGAAACGTAAGCAAGCTGGGTCTCAAGACCCACTAGTTTTTTTTATTTTTTTGTTTCCCGTTTCTTTTTAGTGGCTCTGAAGTCTTAATATAGTATCTATCTATCAACGGGAGTGAAAGAAAAGGTACTGGTGTTTGCTGCCCTACCTTACGTAAACAGCGGCCTTCATTTAGGACAGATAGCGGGAGCATACCTGCCATACGACGTGTTCAGAAGATTCCTCAAGCTCAGAGGATACGATGTGATCGCAACGTCCGGCAGTGATGAGCACGGAACTCCTATCACAGTTAAGTCGATCAGGGAGGGGATACCTCCAGAAGAGATTGTAAAGAAGTTCCACAATCTTGATTTAGAAATATTCAAGAGCCTGAGCATCGAATTCGATGCATACATAGAGACATCCTCAAAACTTCACAAGGAGATAACCTCGAAATTTCTCATTAAACTGATGGATAAAGGGTACATCTACGAAGCGGAGATGACACAACCATTTTGTGCAAAGGAGAACATCTTCCTGGCCGACAGATACGTTCAGGGGAAGTGCCCTCACTGTGGTTATGAACTGGCAACTGGTGACCAGTGTGAGAATTGCGGCAGGACACTAGAACCCAACGAGCTCCTCAATCCAATCTGCATTTTCGACCAGACCACTCCAGACTTTAGGCAGACCAAACACCTGTTCTTCAGACTGTCAAACCTCCAGAATGATCTATTGAAGTACATTGAATCGAATGAGACGTGGAGACAGAACGTTTTGAATTTCTCGAGGAACTTCATAGCTAACGGCCTGAAAGACAGACCCATAACCAGGGATCTGAACTGGGGGGTTGAAGTTCCATTTCCGGGCTACGAAGATAAGAGAATATACGTATGGTTCGAAGCACTACTGGGATACCTGACAGGGATCACTTCGGTACTGGGAAGTCAGGAAGATGCGCTAGACCTGTGGAAGAATAAGGACATAAAGTACTATCACTTCATCGGTAAGGACAATATCGTTTTTCATTCAATAATATGGCCCGGAATGCTGTTGGCTCACGGAGAAATGACCTTACCCCACTATGTAGCTGCGAACGAGTTTCTGAACTACCAGGGACAAAAGTTCTCGAAGAGCAGGGGGACAGGGTTTACCGTTCTTCAACTGCTGGAGAAATATGATCCTGAATTCTTGAGATTCGGGGTACTCTATAACCTGCCTGAAGAACACGACTCGGACTTCTCTGTTGAGGAATTCGAAAACAGAGTCAATACTGAACTCATCGACAAGTTCGGAAACTTTGTCAACAGGGCACTTGTGCTTGCATACAAGAAGGGACCGGTCAGTTCCGATCAGATCGCACAGAACGAAATAGACAGGGAGGCAGAATCGACAATCAGGAAGAGCATATCACAGATAATCAAAGATATGGAAGGCGTCCACATTAGAAATGCATTCAGAAGTTGGCTGGACCTTGCCTACTACGGCAATAGCTACATTACGAACAGAAAGACCTGGGATGCGTGCAAGAGGGATGATGCGAACTGCAACGCAGCTATCTACACGGGAGTAAAACTCGTTTATGCACTTGCAGTTTCAGGCCAAATCTTCCTTCCCAAGACGTCCAAGAAGATACTGTCCTGGCTTGGGTATGAAGAGCCGGTTGAACTGAAGGAAGATCTCGATCTTCCGGTCGCAAAACTGACCGCTAAACCTGAAAGACTATATGAGAAGATAACAAACAAGGAACTCAACCTCCAGCTGCGCATAGCCAAAGTCGAAGAGGTCACAGAACATCCGAATGCAGAAAAATTGTACCTGCTGGACCTTGACCTTGGGGATGGAAAGAGGAGAATCGTGAGCGGTATAAGGAACGACTACACAAAGGATTTCCTGAGAGGCAAAAAGATAGTTGTAGTCGCGAACCTCAAGCCCGCTACGATTAGAGGGGAGACCTCATATGGTATGCTGCTGGCCGCTGAGGATGAAGGCGGAATTCATTTGGTTCTGGCTCCTGATGCTGCGACCACTGGTGAGGAAGTGAAGATCAGCGATTTCCAGACGGACTCTTCCGAAATCTCTATAGAGGAGTTCAGAAAGTTCGCGATCAAGACTGTGAAGAGAGACTCAGAAACAGTCCCTGCTCTGTTCATAGATGACAAACCATTGTACCTGGAGATTCAAAATGGTAGACTGACTCTCGACGGATCACCCAAAGAAGGTCTTAGAATAAAATGAAGGGAGATCTCCATATCCATTCCAGGTTCTCTCCCGATTCAAGTCTTGAACCAGACCTGATAATACAGACGGCAAAGAAGAGGGGTCTC
>JAJYMI010000040.1 GCA_021787125.1 Thermoplasmata archaeon
TATAGAGAGCGCTTCGTCCCCAGTTCCAGGTGGCAGGTCGAATATCAGGAAGTCTAGCTTTCCCCAGGCGATATCCTTGATGAACTGTTCTATCATCTTGTGCTTCAGGGCACCCCTCCAGATCACTGGCGTATCTCTGGACGGAAGGAAATACTCGATGGAAATTACTCTAAGGTTGTTGCTGTATCTCACGGGTACGATCTTCTTGTTCTCATCCATGACGGGCTTGTCATCTATCAGACCCAGCATTTGGGGTATGTCTGGCCCGTGCATATCCGCGTCCACCAGGCCAACTTGGTACCCTCTTGAAGAAAGTTCCACGGCTAGATTAGCGGAAACGGTGGACTTACCGACGCCCCCCTTTCCGCTCATTACGACCAATACATTATCTATGTTCTTGATGTTCTCATTCTCTGTGCTGATCTTGAAATCTACGGGTGTCTTGGGAGTAGGTTGATTAACTTTTATCGTTCCCGGCACAATACCACCTTGTCCGTTATCGACCCAACAAATAATAAATCTTCTTCGACCATTTCGAATTTTGTATCAAATTCCTTTAATATGGATATACATTGCAAATTAAATGAAACACGTCCATATCGTGTTGCTCATTGCCTTAGCCATGCTGCTTTCGAGTATGACCTACGGGTTCGTCTCAGCAGATGATTCCAATGGCACAAACGATACCTCCACCAACGGCATATCAAATTTCACCGTTCACGTCAACAATCAGGACGTGCTAGTATTCAGGTACTTCAACGTCTCCGGTCCTTCGCTTTCCCTGAATCTACCGGACTTAAGTGAGAACAAGCTGGTGCCGCTATACTGGATGGGGTATGGCAACGTAACGATCACACCCGCGATGTCTTTTTCTTCCATCGGAAATTTCTCGAATTCAAATTACAATTTTCAGTACGTTTACTTGTACCAACAGAGTTATCTTGGAATCTTATTGACCAGTGGGTCAATTTCTGAGTCAGGGAATGAAATAATCATAAGTAACCAGTATGGTAATGCGTCCTTCTCCGTGTCCTTCATAAACGCACCACTTTCTCAGTTCAATTTCACGTCAAACAGTTTCCACAGCAGCGGAAATTCTTTCTACGGGACATATTCGAGCTTTTCATATTCCCCCGGTCTGATTCAAGACTATTCTTTGATAAACAATCAGTCATCGGTGTCAGTCATCTCAAGTATTTCCAGTTCAGGAAATTCGGCCCTTTCTCTGAGTACGAATGCCTTGGCAACTCCAAACACTGCTGGTGTGTTTGCATCCGACGGACTCTTTCCCCTTATCTATCTCGACTCATTCAACAGCACAGTAACGATACGGCTATCTGACGGTTTTCACTTTGCCACCACAGAATCCGAGCAAGGCCATGGGGGCGGAAACGAACAGGATCCGTTTGTATCACCGGGATTTCAGTACTACAATGAACGGGTGTACAAGATCATGAGCGGCTCCAGGACACTGGGCTCTGTAGACGTTTACGGGCAGACCTCGGTCAACAACACTACTCTCACTGTTAATTCTCCGATGAGTTTCGTCATCATCAGGTTCCTGCCCTTCTTCCAGTCAAGCACGGGGACCAACCACAGCAACGACGAACTCGGGAATGCAACGACTGAAGTTTACGTTGACAACCAGGCTTATTTCGTTCCATTTTCCCCAAATGTGACAGCACAGAATCTATCATTCGGTCAGGGTACACTCATGTTTCAGTTTGTTCAGAATGGGACGCAGCAGTTTGTCATAGTGATTCAGGGCAATTTCAGCGTCTCAAAGTTCTCGGTGACCGGAAACGGCAGTAGCTCTCCCTCTTACACCGTTGCACGATCTGGAAATGAGACAATAATCTCATTTTCCACGAATGGCACCGGACAGCGAAACCTGAGCCTTTCCGTCGCACCATATCTGAGCACTCTCGGGGGAGGTAACCAGATGCCTCTCGTGGGATTGATAGTGTCTACCGTCGCACTAGTGGCTGTTGCTGGGAGTCTGATTGCTTACTCAAGGAAGAAGTGGGAGAAAGGTTTTGAAAAAGAATAATTAGGTATTATTCCTGAGGTACTATGGATGTTTACAAGATTCCCGTAGCCAAGAAACCAGAAATGGAAAAGATTCTTGCTATGGACGAGGTGTTCAGACTCTCAATAACGATCAAAGATTCCTCTATTCTTGGAGAAGATGGTTATCAGTACTTGATCCTGGAAGGCATAGAAGATCGCCTCAAGATTGCGAGGAGCGAGCTCTCAAAAATATCAGTAGAGATTGACGGTTCCAAGGCAAAGAAGGTACAAGAGATAGTTGAAAAAGAGAGAGAAGCTGCGAACGAAAGTTTTGGCTCGATCTTTGGATAAATGCGCATAATTCTTGCAGACGCAGAATTAGAGCTCGTCCCGGATGGGCTAAAAGATGACGTAGAGGTCAAAGACTTTCTAAAAAGGCTTGGTAAGGAGAATGCGCTGCTGGACAATCATCTCATGCGGCACGCAATCAGGAGGCATTTTCCCGATCAGGCTGAGAGGATTGGTTTTCCCCACATAGCATATATCTTTTTCAGGCTGAATGAGGAATCGGTTCTCAATGAATCTACCAAATTTGAATACACAATCCACACCAAGCACAATGTAATCATAGAAAAGGCAGATCTGAAAGGTGCCGGAACAAGTTATACCGAATTTGCCGAAAGGGTTGAGAGAATTCTGGAAGGTAAATCTAGGACGATGAGACTAATCGATTACCTGGGCAGCAAAGAAATTACCAAGAATACGGTAGTTCTGCATCCGAAGGGAGATACCGATCTGCTGGTGAACGATCAGCTGAACTATATCATCGGAGGATTCCCTGAGGGAGATTTCTCGTCTGTCCTGACGGGTCTACGCAGATGTGCGATATATGACAGAGAAATGACGGTACCAGCGGTAGTGGAACTACTGCACTTCAGGCTCTTCCAGCTCTGATATTTCTCATTGCGTCCCTCTTTTTCCCTATCATTGCCTTGGTTCCTATGTCGTTCCTCATTGAGTATTCTCCTCTGAGTAGGGATTGGAGGTTGTCGAACCTACTAGCTACTTGGCTCAGATCCGTCCCCTCGGACAAGAACGCCAGAGATCTAGAACTAGTCTGCTTCAGTTCCTTCCCGTTACCGCTCACTGATGCGAAATAGATTCTCAGTCCCCTCAACAGTATATTCTCCTCGTCAAGACTGATCTTTGAAGGCGTGGGGTTGCTCCCATATCCTCTCGGTACCAGGTACCTCAACACGTTAATCCTGTCTTTGAATTCTAGGCCCGGATCTCGGTCGTGGATCATAGATACTGCAACGTCCATCATTGAGTTTTCCATAAGCGACAGGACGTTCATCGCCTCGGGATCTCCCAGTCTTGCGTTTATCTCTAGGAGTTTTGGACCCTCAGAGGTAGATATGAAGCCACCATATATTGGACCGACGTAGTCAGTGACCTTCTCTGAGAATCTTTCAACTAACTGTTTCAATATCTTTTTTGCACCAATAACTGTCTTGTCTTCAATGAAAGGTAGCCCCCTCTCCGAGTAGCATATGGATCCCATCCCCCCGGTGTTCGGCCCCTTGTCGTTCTCATACGCTCTCTTGTAATCCTGAACGATCGGCAAGAAGTGAATGCTTCTTCCGCTAGCGAATGCCTGCAGGCTAAACTCTTCACCGACCACTTTCTTTTCTACCAGGGCTTTCTCCTTACCCGACTTAAGATACTCCTTGATTATCTCGATGCCTTCTTCTTTGGTATTGAAATGAACACCCTGGACAACGACCCCTTTTCCTCCAGTCAACCCGTCAGGTTTGATAACGAAATCGTAGTCAATTTGATCGATAAATCGTTCAGCTTTGCTAGAGTCAGAGAAGGGAGTGCTCTCTATGTTTCCATCTATCCCTTTCTCTTTCATGAAATCTCTGCAGAATGACTTTGATGTTTCCAGTCTGGCAGCCGCAGAAGAGGGGGCAAAAACGTTGAACCCGTTTCTTATCAAAACATCGGAGACGCCGTGTGCAAGCGGAGATTCCGGACCGATGAAAACATAGTCTGGCTCGATTCTCTGAGCGTTTTCAAGAACCCAGTTCTTGTCATTTTCATTACCCACGGTAACCTTCCTGGCAATCCTCATCAGACCGGGGTTCCTGGTCGGAGAAATCGCGAACAGCTCGGTTCCAGACTTCACGATCGATAGTCCGATTGCGTGCTCTCTGCCTCCACCCCCGATGAGTAGTGCCTTCAACTTGACACCTGGTCGTTGTCTTGGGTCTCTTCCGGTTTGTTTTCCTCTAGCTTGACTCTCTCTTTTAGTTCCTTTCCATATCTAGAGAAGAATGTTCTGGTAAGTTTGACTATTCTCCTCCTTCCTTGTGGGATAATCTCTACCAGACCCAGCCTGCCAAGGTGATCGAGTTCTTCTTCGGCCTTCTTTCCCCGAAGTCTCTCCACGTGAGAAATGTACGTCCTTCCCTTCCTGAAGAGCAGTCCTATGATCTCGAGCTCTCCCTTGTTCATTTCGCTCTCTGAGTACTTGAACGCGACTTCGCTGTATTTGTCCCTAACGCCTATCTTGTACTTCCTTCCGATCATTTTCAGTTCCAGTGAGGTTTCTTCGTACCTCTTCTTTAGGTTCCTCAGAGCCTTGTTTACGGCCTTGAGGTCGATAGATAGCGCGATGGAAATGTCCCCTTTAGCCATGGGGGAGACAGTTGCAATTAGGAGTGCCTCCATCCTGTTTGAGACTTCGTCTTCCATTGGGCAATAATGATATGAGTAATTATAAAATTTGCTTACGATTGCGCCGAATTCTTTCTGTCGGTAGTTTGAAAGTAGAGGTTGTCCCGAGTAAGCCTCCTTCTGTTAGCCCTTGCGGGTTGATGGCATTTGACTAGTGCGCTCTACCCGTTCCTCTGATAGCTGTCATAGGAACCGCTTGAGTTTGCTCCCATCCCCTCTCCTCTGTCTCATCAAATTTTCGGGAACGTCCCCTTCGAAAGGTTCAACCTTAACCGAAACTGTGTCATTTCTTTTGAGGAGAAGCAGGTCTCTCGACCAGGGTTTTATCCAGATTGCTACCTGGAGGGAGGACTTTCCTCACCATTTCTGGCGACGGCCATCCTGGGACTACCGCCTCTCAATCTTGTCTCAGTATATATTATTCTCTAAATCCACTTCCGCTTTCAGAAGATCACACGCTTCGAAGGTCCCTTAGCAACTCGTGACTGTCGCCGTCAAATCCAACGACAAAATTGGCGCAGTTTGTGAATCTTAGGCCATCGGAGTCCCTGACGTACATCTCATAGAAAGACCGGATGAATGCTCCGTGAGTAATAACAAGAATCTTCTTTCCGCCAAAGAGGGTCTTTGACGTTTCCACGAACTCTCTTACTCTTCTGAGAACCGAACTGACATTCTCGGTCGCCCCAAGGTCATCAATATCTTCAGAGAGCGACCGCATTTCCACTCCATACTTCTCTCTAATCTGTTCCGTGGTCATTCCCTCAAGAGTACCGTAGTTCCTGTCCCTCAGAATCGGCCTTTGTCCATATATCGGCACACTGATCGTTTTTGAGACTATTTCAGCCGTCTGGACGGCTCTCATCTTGTCACTCGATATCACAAAATCAAAGCTGAATTCTGAAAGAGAATGTGCAAGGGCTTTGGCCTGTTCGATTCCAGTTTCGTTCAACGGATCATCTCCGCTGGTCCCAATCCAAAGACCTCTTACGTTAGAATTGGTCTGTCCGTGCCGAGCCACTGCAATCACAAGGTTTGGCTTCATTAAACGGGTATTGTGGATACACTTAAAAAGAAGACTGTCACGACAGAGATAAGAAGCCTCACGGTTATAGGACATCGCAAGCAAAAAATAATAATGGCCTAGAGATTGCCCTTAGAATCTAAGTATGGGCCCGTGGCCTAGTCTGGATAAGGCATTGGCCTTCTAAGCCAATGATCCGGGGTTCAAATCCCCGCGGGCCCGTACATCCAAGTGTTCTATCCATCATTTTTCCTTATTTAGACTGCTATAAACATCACGTCTTTTGTACAAAGGTTGAACCTCCTACTTTCGTGAAGATCCAAGATAATTGAGGAATGCTTGTTCTCTCACAGATAGAAAATAGACTCTTTAAGAGCTCTTGAACATGTGGTACTGCACGATTGAGATTGATTCTACAGAATGCTAGTCACGCTTTTTATGACATACACGAGGTAGAAAAAGACTGTGCAGAATCCTATGATTTCAAATCCGTATAGGGAAGGGACAAGTGTAACCAGCTTCGTGATGGCAGGGATGTATATGCTGAACATCAAAAAGATGAACAGCAGGAACATAAGCACTGGAACGACGTTTTCCTTCTCACGTTCTCCTTTTGATAGGTCCATTCTCCTCACGAGGATGGATCCCACTCCAATAATTGCCAGCGGTACCGAAAGCAGTAGCGAAGGGACAAATATTCTCAGAGGGAGACTCAGCCCGCTAATATTCTTGAGATCTATGACAAGAAACACTAAGAATGACGGAAGTATGACTATGAGATCAATCAGCACAATTGCAGATATTATGTTCTTTGTGCCTTTTGCTGTTGGCTGGTTTTTTACAGCTTCGTGACCAAATCCATATGACACTATATTCGTCATTTCAATAATTCAATACCACGGGAGTATATATAGTTGTCTGACAAACGTCTTATTAGTGTTTTAGTAAAGGAAATTCCTTTACTTCATCAATTGTGGTGAAGAGGAGTAGTGGATCTCCTGATACTTGATAAGGGCTATTTTTGGGATTTTCTTCATTGACTCCTTTTGACAACTCTCGTGATGAACGTCCCTATCAGTGCTCCTGAGAGGCAGAGACCCCCGTTAATCAGAAACATCAAGGCCATCAGTATGACAGAGGAAATTCCCGCAATGGCGCCTACTTCTGACATCAACGACCCGAGATTGTTGAGAGGCAGCGTGAGAAAGATGATGAGAATACCAGCGATACCTCCGACGAATCCGGATAGCGCAGAAACAAGATACCCTTTCCTCACAACGATTGATGCTACTAAACCAGAAAGCAAGACCAAGTACCACACGTTTGTAAAGAGAAGCAGTACGCCAGCTATTGTCACTATCAAGAGCGAGATAATGAATCCGCTAACGCTTACAATTTTCATCATTGTCCCCCCGGTACAAGCGAGATAACATCCATCGTCTCGTTCACTGGAAAAGAGGAAGATGATGGATAGAAGAGCAGCGGAAGATATGTGTCATTTATCCAGTCATTGACGTAGTTGGAGTACAGCGGACTCGCTGGATTTTCGCTCTGTCCTCCTGGGTAGACGCCGTAGGAGCGTGAGACGTTTGACATGTTTATGACCATCTCCCAGCTCTGTCCACCGGTCGGGTAAGCGTTCGGAGCCACACCCGATGCATCGTTCGGTGTATTGAAATCTCCTCCCTTGGATATCGGACCAACGTTGAATTCACTCAGTCCGAAAAGGTTGGGAAACAGGAATCCGTAGAACTTCCCCCAAGTGTAGTTCCCAGAGGGATACTTCTCGTTCAGGAAATTCATGGCCTGAATTACAGAATCTACGACAAGACTCTTCATGCTCAGATTGGAGAAAGGTGAAGCATTTCCGGTCAGTATCGCGTTGAGCAGATCTATGTCCAGTGACGCCAGGCCACTGGTGTTGGGATAACTTCCTCCCATCCCGGATGGGGTGCCGATGGTTGAGTTGTATTCCTGTAACAATCCACGCTGATTCAACAACGAGATGAAGGTGTCATTGAACAGATACATATCGGTAAAGAACCAGACGGATGCGGCCAGAGAATCAGTAGTCATGTTGTAGTTCCATCCTGATAGGAGAGAGTAAGCCCTTTCTACGGATGCATTGGTATTCCCCTGAAGGTAAGTCAGAATTTGTGGGACGGCTACCTGTGCTGCATAGTCGGTGTAGTTGGTCCCCTGGAAATTCACAATGTTGCTCTCTGAAACCCTGGTGTGGTTGAGCAGATAATCTACTTCCATCTGTGCTCTGAATTCATCAGAAAAACCAGCCGTTGTTCCGAACCAGTAAGGGTAACCAGGTCCTACCTGTCTCTGGTTAGAACTGACAATGAATCCCTGGGAAGGGTTGACGACTTGCGGTACCATATCGTATGGGATCGAACCGGAAATGTACTCCACTCCGTTCCCAGGCATGATCGAGGCAGGATTATATGTGGCTCCTCCAAAGATAGGATAGTAAGAGGGAGAAATATCGGCAATCATTGTCCTGTTTGCAAAGGCGAAGTTCTGGTAGGGTGCGATCCAGGAGGACAGGTCGCTCCTGAACTGTGACCAGTTCCCAGCCGAGTTGATCTTCAGAATAACACCAATCTCATTGCTGACAATGTTTCCGACCCAATCCATAACTAGGGCGGTATTCCCTTCCCTAGCCATGACTGGGCCCAGGTTAGTCCAGTTTACTTCAAAGCCATTTACTGAGTAGTGTGTTAGAGGATAGTAGGTGCCGTTCCACAAGTACGAATCTCCGTTCAGCTGTTGAGCGAAAAAGAACGTACCAGAAGAAATGGCCTGGGTGTCAGTGAGAGTCCATGCAATCTTCTGATTGAATCCAATTATAATCGCAGGTGCACCTGGGAGAACAACCCCATATACGTCTAGCCCCGGACCTACCAGTTGAACCTGGAACCAAATTGAAGGAAGCGAAAATCCCAGTACAGGTCCGCCCATCAGTATCGGGTACCCTGTGGTAGTTCTGTTTCCAGCAACTACTATCTCGTTGCTGTGATCACTAGTGCTGAAGTTGAAATAGGTAGGAGGATCGTACCTGAACTGGTATAGCACATTCTTTGCAAGAGAGAGCACTGTGGAATTAATTGAAAACGTATTGTGCGACATGTTCAGGATGGTCTGATTGACCGGACCGGAGTAGCCTCCGTAGTAATATGTCTGAATCTGAGAGAAGGTCGGCAACCAATTGTAGGTAAAGTTTCCCATCATACTGTACAGAATCGCGAATTGAAGAGAGTCAGGGCCAAATTCCAGTTGTTGCGTCATTATTTCCTGAACCGCATACGAATAAACAGGAGTCCAATAGAAGGGCTTGACACCAAGCAGTTTGAAGAGGACTGGAATCGTATTATGAGATTCCGAATAGTTGATCGATTCATTGATCCCGCTCGAATACGATTGCATCGCATTTTCTGTCAGTAGATCAGTTGCATTCGTTGCGGAATTATTGACAACACTGAGCCAGTCTTTCTGTGCAGTGATAGGTGCTCCCGTAAGCGTCTGGAATTTGTCATAGTTGTAGTAAGAACTGCCGAACATCCTCTGCATCTGACCCATACCTTCGAGCCCAAACACCTCGATCTCCTCGAGTCTGTCTTTTGCCTGGATGAATCCTAGCGCATAATATAGGTCTCTAGTGTTTGATGAGTATATGTGGTAGACTCCGTTCTTGTCTTGAACTACGACCACCTTGCTAGTCAAGCCTGGCAGTGAAACGGATTCGTTACCGATCACAAGATTTCTGGAATTTTGGATCACACCTGTCGTTGGGTTCAGTATAGAGATTAACGGGGTAAAAGAACCAAGAACTACGATAATCACTACGATCAAAACTCCTATGGCAGGGACGATAAACTCTCTCTTCTTCATCAAAATTAATTGTTTATCGTTTATTTAATCATTTTTGCTATTCCACACATCATCTATATAGTGAAGATAAGAGCCTAGCGAATAAAACGTATTTTCGATCACTGTTTGGTTATCCACCTAGTAGCACTGAGGAACCTCTCAACTTCATCGATGGTGTTGTAGTGGAGGAACGTCGCTCTCAGCATCGATGGATTGGCATAGTAGTCGTGAGAGAGATTCCAGTGGCTCCCACCCACAACGGTGATTCCGAACTTCTTCCAGTAGATTTCCTCTGCCCTCTTGTCACTCACGTTTTTGAAATTGAACGCAAAAGTTGTTCCTCTTTCGTCCAATCTTGATGTATCAGAAATGCCATAGAGAACGACATTCTTCATCGAATTCAATCCGCTCTCCCGGTCCGTACCATCGAGAACTGCTCTGCTCATCACTTTATGATACCGTTCAATCCTCTTCATCCCCTTTCTAATGGCCACCTTCCTGTTCTTTGCCTCTACATTCTTTCTAAAGTCGCTGAGATCCATGGAGAGCCTGGAGATATAGTTCGCAATGGTTGTCATCGCAGCAAAGACTCCCTGATCTCTAGTGCCGATTTCTAGATATGACCCCATCCCAGGATTGGCTTCCCTATCCACGTGGAATGGTTTGATGGAATCCAGAACGCTATCTGCCATATACATGAAACTTCCCCTGGGTCCGAAAATCTTGTACGATGAGAATACGAAGAAGTCGCACCCCTGTTCTCTCACATTAGAGTACCCCTGAGGAGCGAAGTGGACACCATCCACCATCAAGAGAGCGTCGTTCTCTTTTGCAATTCTAGACACCTCCTTCAGGTCTGTCTTGTTGCCCATTAGATTGCTCTCAGCTGTGATTGCGATGAGCTTGGTCCGTCTGTTCATTAAAGAACCGAGGTGGTTCAGGTCTATTGATCCGTCTTCTCTATCAATGTTGGCTAGCCGGAGTTCAGAGATCGCATTGTATTTTTTCATTTCTAAGTAGGGCGAGACATTTGCAAAATGTTCAGCATAGCTCGAAACAACGTTGCTGTCCCTGTCTAAAACGCCCTTCAAGGCGTAAGAGACTTTGAAGAAGAGATCCGATGCAGACTCTGCCTGATAGATGTTCCACGAATTTGGAGCGTTGAGCAAATCTCTGACGGCTTTCCTGCCCTCTGAAATTACAAATTCATTTGCCCTTGACTCTGAGTAGATAGCATCGGTGTTTGCACTATGATCAATCCTACTCCGCATTTCAGATATTGCAGCATCTTCAAGAACTAGGCTACCTGCCCCATTGTCCACGAAAATCCTTTTCCTACCATTGAAGTCCTTTTCAATGCGGGGGAATTTATTTCTAATTTCTTTTACATATGCTGCGTCAAAGGATCCGTCCATAACTGGCTATAATAAATCGATATAAAACTACTCCATCGGCCAGGTTAGGGTCATACGGTTCTTCTGACGTCTGAGACTATATTCCTATTCTTGAAGAGTCACTCCGTCTTGATGAATTCGTAGAGCAGTCTGACTCCGTAGCCCGTCGCTCCAGCGGGGAGATATGCACGGTTAGAACCATTCTTGCTCGTCCAGGCTGTGCCTGCTATGTCGAGATGCACCCATGGAGTGTCTCCGACAAACCTGCTCAGAAACGCTCCAGCAGTTTCAGCCCCTCCCTCTCTCCCTCCGGTGTTCTTGATATCAGCTACTTTGCTCTTTATCTGGTCCTGGAAATCTCCGTCGATTGGCAGTTCCCAGACTCTCTCCCACGATCTGTCCGCTGCTTTCTTTACCCTGTTCTTCAGTGAATCGTTGTTCCCCATCAACCCCGCATAATTGCTTCCCAGTGCTACGACGCAGGCACCAGTAAGCGTCGCAAGATCTATGACTTCTGATGGTTTGTAATTCTTCGTTCCGTAACTTAGGGCATCTGCCAGAACAAGTCGCCCCTCTGCGTCTGTTGAAAGGACCTCAGATGTCACGCCATTGTAGTGCGTCAGAATATCTCCAGGCTTATATGCGTTCCCGCCGGGAAGATTTTCGGTGAGTGGTGTCATACCGATCACGTGCTTGTTCAACTTCAGATCAGATATGAGCTTCATCGTTCCTAAGACCGCAGAAGCCCCGCACTTGTCAAATTTCATCTCATCCATGCCCTCGGAGGGTTTGATCGAAATCCCACCGCTATCGAACGTTATCCCCTTGCCAACTATCAGAATTGGCTTCCTGTCTTTTGGGCCATACTCCAGTATGAGGAGTTTGGCAGATTCCTTCGCAGCTCGCGATACTCCCTCAAGTCCTCCCATTCCCAGTTTCAGGAAATCTTTTCTGTCAAACGCTTTGACCGATACTCCGGCTATCTTCTTTGCGGTCTTCTCGAACAAGGAAGGAGTTCCAACTGAGGGAGGAAGGTTTGCAATGTCTCTTGTGTAGTTGACTGCATCAGCGACAGCCTTTGCCTCTCGAATCACCGTGTCGTTCGATTTGGTTGTAATAAGGACCCTTTCCACTCTGATCTTGCTCTTCTCGCTCCTGTACTTGTCGAATTCGTATGCAGTAAGTGCAATCGCAAATGTCACTTCCTTGGCTTCGCTGGAAGATACTTCCGGTAGAATCACCTGTACAGTACCCTTAGGAATGGACTTGAGTACGCCAAAGGCAGAGGAGTAAGATCTTCTCAGCCTTTCGTCGTCCAGCTCACCCTTCTTGCCCAGACCGATGAGCAGAATCCTCTTACCGGATTTGGAATCGAACGTATCAAACGATTCTCCCTTCTTTCCGGAGAAACCATGCTTCTTGCTACTTGTCAGAACAAGGCTATCTTTCTCAAGCGATATCGTAAAGTCGGGCGTATAGTCTTCAAAAACTGGAACGATAATTGCATTCACTTCATTTGAATGTGTTGGAGAGAATTTCAAAAACTCCATTCTCAAGTATGTGCTTGTTCAAAATAAAAGTTACGCACTGACCAGATAGCCAACATAAGTTACATTCAGTTCATAGGCCCAGATTTTGAGTGACTCATTGCAGTTTTGACGTATAACTCTGACAATTGTATGACAACAAGCAGACAATTATTTATACCTGCAGCGTATGTAATTAATTGCAATGTGGGAGATAATGTCTGACGGATTTGGAAATGGGTTGATTGGACAAAGGTTATCCGTCAAGAATTCCCGCAGCGCGATTTCAATGATAGCCCTTCTAGATTTGCTTGTGATAGTTCCTTCGATCGTTATGTTTCTGGCTTTCAATCTCAAAATGATAGGCAGTTTCGGACTCCCATTCCTGATCACAGTCCTGTCATTTCTCTTCTATCTTCCATTGGGGATATTATATGCTTCCTACTTTCTATCGAAGAGAGAAGTCCAGTCCAGTTCCGAGGTAGCAAAAAACAAGGCTCTACCAATGATTCTCTTCCTTATGCTCATATTTGTGATGCTTGGAATCTATACCCCATCAATCGGAACACTCACTCACTTGATACCTTCTTTCAGCATTCTAAACATACCAGGGTTCGTAATCGTATTCGTAAACCTGACATTCATCATTAAATATTTTACTAAAGTAGCAGGGGACTAGTGCAATAAAGGAATAATGCTTATTGTAAGTCAATCGACACAGGTCCTGGTCTATAATCATTTGAAATCGAGATATATTTAAACAAATAGACAAAGTGTTATAATTGTTGAGTGATTGCTGAATAGTTGGATATCGCTGATGAGCTATTGCTATTGCTGGCTGGAATAATGCTTCTCGGTTTCATAGGAGAGATAGCTTTCAGGAAAAAGAGAATTCCTGATATGCTCGTGCTCTTGTTGATTGGTATTCTCATACACTATTCAAGGATAATTCCCGGAACATACATCTCGCTGCTCAGGACTCTTCTGCCGTTTGTGGGAGTGGTGGCCCTTATCCTGATCGTTTTTGGAGGTCTGCTGCGCCTTGATCTACAAAAGTTCGGTCATTCAGTTTATAAGGGAATATGGATTGCAATTGCGGATCTAGCCTTTGTCATAGGTCTAATGACACCAATCCTGTACTTCGTCTTCAAGATCCCTTTACTTGAATCACTCCTTATTACAACGATACTCAGCGAGGCCGCTGCTCCATTCATAATTCCATTATTGTCAAGACTAAAACTGAATGAAGAATTCACACACACGATAGAGGTCGAAACGATAATAAACTCTGTCCTGAACGTCATAGGTGCACTGCTCATTTTGAGCATTATAGACCAGCAAGCGAGTCTAATAAATATCCCGGGATTCCTGTTTGGAAGCATATCCGAAGCGATAGTTCTTGGAGGTGTGGTTGGAATCGCCTGGCTTATCGTGCTCAAGCAGGCGTCGGCTCCACACTACTACATTGCCACGGTCGCTGTGCTGCTCGCCCTCTGGGCCCTGTCTGACTACATTGGTGCATCCGCAATACTTTCCATCTTCATCTTTTCCATAATCATTGCGAACTCTCTACCCATATCCAAGATACTGAAAATATCCGGAACGATTGACACTTCACAACTGAACTACTTCAACCAGGAGATAACGTTCATCATACTGACCATCTTCTACGTCTACACGGGTATACTGATAAACATATTTGATTTTCGCGCGCTTCTCCTTGGCTTGATTTTTACTGCGGTTCTTATAGCGATCCGCCTTTTCGAAACTTATTCCGTGAACGGCATAACCAAGTGGTTTGGGAAGGACAGCCTCTTGGTATCATCGTTCGTTCATAGGGGGCCCACTGTGATAGTTCTGCTGGGTATACTGCTGTCTTCAAATGCTCCCATTTTCAATGCATTCGGTAACACCATCTTCTATGTCGTTATCCTCACCATACTGGCGGGATCGATTAGCTATACAATCATCTCCAGAAAATATGCGACAAGTACCACAGTTGCAGAAATTCCACTGCCAGAACAACCCAGTCCAGAAACTAAACAGTCTTAAACTGGTGGTCTACTTCTGAGACTCTGTGGTCTTATCAGATTCTACGTCAATTTTTCTTCCTTTCCGCCAGGCGACAAACGTCTTGTATTCCAGATAAACATCTACCACAATTATGATCAGTATGACTAGCTCTGCAATGTTTAGAGGTCCCAGGTGGAATTGGATAAGGGGTTTTAGAGGGGCATAAAGGCTCATCAGCGTCAGGACAGAGGAAGTGACCGCGTATGCCACCGAAGGTTTCTGCGCATGCAACCAGTAACCCGAGCCATACTGTGTGGTGAAGGAAGTGCCCCCGTAACTGTAAGATGCACTGAGCGGAGGCAAGTAATACGAACCAGTCCCATTCAAAATAACTGCACAAGAGAACGAAGCGCTTTGACCGGGTGCGATCGAGTTGATGTAGATGTTCGAGGGAGAGTTTGAAACTCTCTCTACTAGACGTCCATAGTCAGAGAAGAACTTCTGTATGGATACATTGACATTGTTGAGTGGCTGGTTTCCCTCGTTCACCACTGTAAAAGTCACATTCACTTCGTTCCAACTCAATTGTCTCGAAGCTACGCCCACTGATACGTTTGCGGGGAATGGAGTGTTGATCGACGTCACATAATTGGACAAGAAGATGGTGCCATTTGGAATAGGCGTTAATCTCAATCTAGTTGAATTCTTTGAGTACATCCCTAATGACTTAGCTACGGCAGGATAATTTGTAAGTACGGTTGCATTCAGCCCAGATAGGAGAGATGTAGCATTCGTGAGAGACAACGAAGGATCGCTACCGTACCCAATGACAGTTATATCACTGCTGGACACATTCAGCGGTCCGCTGTATCCAAACATACTGCTTGCGCTATACGAATCGGAACTGGATGAGTAAAACCTGTGTTGCCATTCCGAAAGATCCAAGACGAACGAACCTCCCCTTGACAGGAACGAAAGTGAGCTTGCAGAAGTGTTGTTCAGGAGAGTTGAAAACAGTCCCGAGTTCAAGTCCCCATAGACGATTACGCTAGAACTTGAACTGAGAGAATTTGCGCCGGGCACAAGATATCCAGAGTCGACAGCACCACTGATTAGGGTGCTCACGGTACCGCCATCTATCTGGTTCAAGAGATTCCTTGAGAAGTTCTGTGCCACTTTCCCGTAGTCTGGCGTGGCAGCATAGACGTATATGCTGATTCCATTACCAGATTTTGTGCCTGTGGATGAAGAACCCGCCTTGGTCAGGTTGCCGAGTGTTGCGGTGTTGATAGATATCAGATTTCCAGATCCAGAAATTCCTAGAGACGACGCCATGTAAGATGCAGCACTCGCCGCGTATCCGCTCGTTGACGCAATTGACCCATTGTAAGCGATTACGAAAAGGTACCCCGGAACGAGGTTGACTAGCCCGGTAAGGCTTAATAGGGACAGATTTGATGTGGAAAAAGAACTGGAAGAGTTGCTTGAACCTTCAAATGACTGGACCATTTGGTTTATATTGGACTGAAGAATGACAAGGCTAAACTCACTGTTCTTGAAATCTGGAAATGAGAAGAATCCGGAGCTCTGGTTGGAGAAATTCATCGCCCCGTATACGTTGAGAAGACTTCCCTGTTTTTCGGCCAACGAGAAGGCGACGTCCCCTCTATAAGTTCCGTTAGGAAATAGAGATACGGAGGGCGACATCGAATTACCCCCAACATCGGGGGGTGAGATCTGACCGTTGCCAGATGAGTTAACTACATTGCCGGCTGATTGGAGGGTAAGAGATACTGTGCTTCCCATAACGTTAGGACCAACTGTGCTGACAATCGACGACAGAGCACTTAGCTCGGCAGAAGGGGTTGAATATGAAACAGCCGCTCCTCCGGTAGAATTAATATTGCCATCGAGAATGATTGCACCTGAGGAAGCTAGCAGTCCTACTACGACCACAATGGCGACTATTTTGTTCTTCTTCTGTCTCTTTTCCTTCTTTGGGCCAGAACTGTCGCCAAAGAACAATCTCTTGAGGTGAAGTCCTATCACCCCGAAAACTACCAAAATGATGAAAGCTTCTAGTGGACCGATAATAAACGGAAATACGATCTTGACAATTTCACTCAGCTTGGAAGCGGTACTCAACTTCGGCCACGATCCTAAGAGAGTGGTGAGACTACCTCCAGTCAACAACGAGAGCACAAGGTTGAACCACCTTGATATAACCGGTTCGTGGATTATTGCATATATATTTGAGGTCGGTGGAACGTTGGTAAGTCCGGAGAGTGAATCTATAAATGTTCCAAGGCCCGAGCTACTCAGAAAGCCCACGGCCAGTGCGCCTATAGAAATTGCAACTATGATCCCAATGACAGTCCAGAGCAGGATCGAAGTCCCAAAGACACCACGGTATTTTTTTGAAGAAATTCCCACAATCACTCCGCCTACGGCCCACACCACAAATATCGAAATATACTGAAGCGGGGTTCCCTGTTCCAACCACAATAATCCAAGCATAAGGTTTAATTTGAAACCAATGACAGGGCCAATCCAGTTTATGAGGGGGCTGAAGGAACCGGAAAGGACGTAATATGAGAATGACAGCAAAATACCGATTCCGACGATAAGCGCAGTTAACTTCCGCATATGATTGAACTTCAAAAAAAAATGAAATTCTTACTATTTAAATTCTATGTAGCTCTATCAGATAAATTGGACGAGGACAGGTCACAGAATCGAAACGAGAATGCACCTCTATTTCTGTTTCCAGCTGAAGAGTTTCACCGCTATCGCAAACAGTATTGCCGATCCAATCAACAGGTAGACTATCTGGAGAGAAACGGAAGATATGTTACCATAGTCCAGGACAGAAATTAGCGAATTTATGAAGTATGTAAGCGGAAGGAACTTGGAGATTGTCACCAGGTATGCTGGAGCGAAGGAAAGCGGGAAAAACACTCCTGATAAAAACATCATTGGAAACATCACTAGATTCCCCACGACCGATACGGTTTCCTCGTTATCCGAAACCAGACCTGCAAGAATACCAACGCTCGTGAAGAAGAACAACCCTCCGAATATGATTACCGCAGACACTACGATCGTTTCCGCGTTCAGTGTGAGCGATGCTCCAAAAGCATAGATCCCTATGGTAACCAGGATGACGTCCGATAGCACGAGCATGAGGAATGAGAATATCATGTTCGCTGTTATCCACTCCGATTTTGTTAATCCACTGAACGATAGCTGTCTGAACAGCCTCTCTCTCCTGTAGTTGGGAACGGTATAGACCATGTTGAACATCGTACTGAGGACAGTAAAGCCGATCAGACCAGGCACGTAGTAGTCAATGGTCTTGCCAGTGTTTCCTAAAGCGACTTGTGAGGAGAGTACCAACTTCTGCGAGGTGTTGCTTGTCCTGAAATCAATCTGAGTCAGGACTCCGTTGAGCGTCTGATAGTCTGCGCTGGCTACGGTCGGGTTGGTGTGCCCCTTTAGTACCAACTCACCCACTCCTCCGTTGTAAAGGTTAGTCGTGAAGTTGGCAGGTACAAGGAGCGCAGCCTGAACGGAATGAACCGTGATGTAATCCGAAAGATTCTGAGTCTCCGATATCACCTGGACCTTGAACAGACCGGAATCATTTATCGCACTGATCACACCCCACGAAGCAGCAGAAGGGCTCTCATTTTGGACAATCAACGTCGTTGGCGAGTATGACGATCCAGAGAATATCGCACCAAACAGTAGTATGAGTATTATTGGGAACGCTATCTGAAAGAAGAGGGCGGATCTCGACCTCATATAGGACTTGGCGTGCAGTACGAAATACGCACTAATTCTACTCGGTTTCATCTTCCTCAATCTCCCCTACCATTCTGACAAATACGTCTTCCAGGCTCTCTCTTTTTAGAGTGAAATCATCGAACTTTGCCTTCTTCTCGTAAAGGTAGTTGATTATCTCGGTCGCGTCTCTTATGCTCTTGAGACCCACCTTTATGTATGGACCCTCCCGCTGGAATTGGTATCCTCCGGATCCTAATAGGTTCTCGACCTGGCCGTCACCCCTTATGATCAGGTTATCGTCCTCGTGATGCCTCTCGACGATCTCCATGGGAGTTCCCGAATCTATGATCTTACCCTTGTTCATGATTGCTACCCTATCGGCCAGTAATTCTGCCTCCTCCAGGTA
Organism: Thermoplasmata archaeon; assembly: GCA_021787125.1. GTDB lineage: Archaea > Thermoplasmatota > Thermoplasmata > Thermoplasmatales. The sequence continues at coordinate 18,781 of JAJYMI010000040.1, forward strand.
GTGCGTAGTGAGCAGTATGCTCTTCCCCTTTTCCTTTAGCGTCTTTATCACGTTCCATATGTTTCTCCTGGCTCTTGGATCAAGTCCAGAAGTCGGCTCATCCAGGAACAGAATCTCCGGATCGTTCACCAGGGATAGTGCAAGACCAAGCTTCTGTTTCTGTCCACCAGAGAGTTTCTGGAACGGCGTCGTCGCCTTGTCTCCGAGTTCGACCATCTCAAGAATCTCGTTAAGGTCGCTAGAAGCCGTAAGGGTTCCCTTGTAGAAATCGAGCGCCTCCTTTGGGGTGCTGTTGTAAATGAATGAGAAATCCTGTGGAAGAATTCCAAGCTTGAAAATCAGAGATCTGCTCTTTTCAGGATCCTCTCCGAGCACTCGTATATCTCCTGAGGTTCTGTTTCTTACTCCTTCCAGGATCTCGACAGTTGTAGTCTTCCCTGCACCGTTAGGGCCAAGCAGGCTGAAGACCTCTCCCCGGTTGATAGAAAATGAAATTCCGTCCACTGCTGTGATGTCGGAATAACTCTTGAGTAGATTAGTTACGCTGATTACTGTCTCTGGCATTTGCTCCGTCAGTCCAGTCGAATATTTAAGCGCTGACTGTCCTTCGACGCGAACTCTCGAAAAGGGTCACTATATGGCACGACCTTATCTCTCAATTCTTTGCGGCCAGACCATCCCAGAACTTCTTCTCGTAATCCAGCATTCCAGTAGCACCCTTAGTGAATTTGGCACGAGCGATGCCATCATTGATGTGTTCTCCCAGTACGTTCGCCATTTCCTCCTCATGGTGCTCTTCCAGCTCCCTGTGGAAAGTGAAGTACTCTATGTCCATGGATCTTAAGTTCGGGAACTTTCTCTTCGCCATCTCCAGCCCGGGAAGCAGCTTGTCCCACATCGGAATTGCCATGTTTTCGAGTCCATATTCTGCGCCAAGAGCGGTGAAGTGATCGCTCGAAAAATATTCCCTCATCTTGTCCAGCCACTGCTTCGTGGACGGTAGCTGCTTACGAAATATCATGTCCTCGGGCGACATTCCTATGCTCCTTAGGTACTTCCTGTAAAGCAGTTCGTGCCTCTTTTTTGGGTCCATATCTCCGAGCTCTGAGACGAGTATTCTCGTGAGTGATTCCGCGTCGTTCTCGTTGGGTGTATTCACCAGCAGAATGGATAAA
>JAJYMI010000058.1 GCA_021787125.1 Thermoplasmata archaeon
ATCGAGATACGGTTGGAGGTTGGCCTTCCTAAGGTACTCTTCCACTACGGGGCTTCCTGGTGCGAAGCTCGTCTTTACGAAGGGTTTTCTCGTCAGCCCCTTCTCCACAGCCTTCTTGGCCATGAGACCGGCTCCTACAAGCACGTCAGGGTTCGAAGTGTTGGTACAACTCGTGATAGCCGCTATGACGACGCTCCCATCTTTGAGTTGAGTCTCCTGCCCACTCACGGTTATTTCGAACTTGCGCTGCTCCTTCTGATTGAGGTTCTTTGAGAGGTTTTCCTCGATTATGGTCTTGAGGGATTGGATGTCGGAAAGTGATATCCTGTCTTCAGGGTTTGCGGGACCAGCTATCGAAGGCACAACGCTCGAAAGGTCGAATTCCAGAAACACATCGTAGTCCTTCTTCTTACCGTCGTAGTATAGCCCCTGTTCCTTGAGGTAGGCCTCCACCGTCTTGATATGTTCAGCGCTTCTTCCAGTGAGGGTGAGGTACCTCGTTGTGTTTCTCGAGTATGGGAAATATCCAACGGTAGCGCCGTACTCGGGAGACATGTTAGATATTGTAGTCTTGTCCTGGGTGCTAAGGTGTTTGATTCCATCTCCGTAAAACTCCACGAACTTCCCCACAACGTTTGACTTTCTAAGGAACTCCGTTATCGAGAGTACAATGTCTGTCGCTGTCACTCCCTCCTTCGGCTGGCCCTTGAGTTTAACTCCGACTACCTCCGGCACCAGTATGTACGACGGTTCTCCGACCATTACCGCTTCCGCCTCGAGTCCACCAACTCCCCACCCTAGGACCGATATTCCATTGACCATTGTCGTGTGTGAGTCCGTTCCAATGAGCGTGTCTGGAATGAGTGTACCATCACGCACAGAAACAACATCTGAAAGAAATTCGACGTTCACCTGGTGCACGATCCCGTTCCCAGGAGGTACGATCTTCAGGTTCCTGAAATTGTTCTGGGCCCACTTGAGAGCGGCGTACCTCTCTCCATTCCTCTTGTATTCAAGAGAGCGATTCTCCAGTATTGCGTAGCTCGTTCCAAACCTGTCGACCTGAACAGAATGGTCTGCAACGAGCTGCACAGGGATGACCGGATTGATTTTCTGAGGATCCTTTCCAATCTTCACGGCTGCGTTCCTCATTGCTATGAGATCCACGATCAGAGGAACTCCAGTATAGTCCTGGAGGATAACCCTTGAAGGAAAGAAGGGTATCTCTTCCCTCTTTCTTTCCAGAACCTTTGCAACGTGTTCCTCCCTGACGACCTTCCCGTCCATCTTTCTTAGAAGATTCTCAAGCAGAATCTTGGTAGAATAGGGGAGCTTGTCTATATTGTACCCCCTGTTTTCTAGTTCTTTCAGTGGAAAATAATTGAATTCCTTTCCTTCTATACTGATAATTGAAGTCATCCATTTCTGATTGAGAGACAACTATTAATTGTTGCGGGAATGAACCTTTCCTGTCACCGTCAAGGCAAAGAATTTTTTATCGAATACTAATGTGGTAGTGGATGCCTGATAAAAAAAGGGACGATAGGGCATACAGAACCCAACTGGAAAGCACAGTCACTAGAGAGAGGACAAATAGTTCCGGAATGAGACTGAAGGATTACTATCTGCCCGAAGACGTCAAGGGTGATTATGGCTCTAAACTCGCAGAACCAGGAGAGTATCCGTACACAAGAGGAATTCACAAGGACATGTACAAGGGTAGGCTCTGGACGATGAGAATGTTTTCAGGGTTCGGAACGCCTGAGGATACCAATGGGAGATTGAAGCTTTTGCTGTCACACGGGGAGACGGGCTTGAGTGTTGCTTTTGATATGCCCACTCTCTACGGTCTTGATGCAAACTCAGAACGCGCTCACGGAGAGATCGGTAAGTGCGGGGTCAACGTATCCTCCCTCAAAGATATGGAAATAATTTTCAAGGGAATACCACTGGACAAGGTCTCCACCTCGATGACGATAAACGCTCCCGCCAACATACTGACGGCTATGTATGCCGTAGTCGGCGAAAAGGAAGGAGCATCTAAGAGGGATCTTGCGGGGACAGTTCAAGCCGATATTCTGAAGGAGTACATTGCACAGAAGGAATGGCTGTATCCACCAGAAGCGCACATGAGAATAATCCGAGACATGATGGTCTATTGCACAAAGAACATGCCAAAATGGAACTACATATCGATCTCCGGTTATCACATTCGTGAAGCAGGTGCATCAGCAGTCCAGGAGTTGGCGTTCACTCTTGCGGATGGGTTTGAATATGTTAAGTTGGGAATGGACAACGGACTTGACGTGGATGCCTTTGCACCAAGACTTAGCTTCTTCTTCAACAGTTCGGTCAATTTCTTCGAAGAAATTGCAAAGTTCAGAGCAGCAAGAAGAATCTGGGCGAGAGAGATGAAGGAGACATACGGTGCAAAGTCAGATAGGTCCATGAAACTCAGATTCCACAGCCAGACTTCTGGATACTCGTTGACTTGGCAGCAGCCTCTGAACAACATAGTAAGGACCACGGTTGAGGCCATGGCCGCGGTGCTCGGCGGAACGCAGAGTCTTCACACGAACTCGTACGACGAGGCATGGGCCCTGCCGTCCGAGGGTGCAGTTGAGGTTGCGCTAAGGACGCAACAGATACTCGCAAACGAAACGGGAATCCCGGATGTTATCGATCCGCTTGGAGGCTCCTACTATCTTGAGAATCTCACCGACAAGATGGAGGAGGAGGCCTACAAGTATTTCAAGACAATCAAGGGAATGGGCGGGGTTGTGAGTGCCATCAAGAATGGGTACCTTCAGAGAGAGATAGCAGCCACTGCCTATGCACACCAGAGGAAAGTGGAGAGCGGAGAGATGAAAATAGTCGGTGTGAACGCATTCACAAAGGAGAATGAAGAACCAATCAACGTTCTGAAGATTGACCTGAAGGCGGAAAGAATTCAGAGGAAGAGACTGCAAGAAGTCAAATTGAGGCGGAACAACAGGTTAGTAGAGAAGAGACTTGATAGACTTAGGGAGGTCTACAGCGGTGATGATAACTCGATGGAAAGCATCATAGAAGCCGTCAGGAGTTACGCAACGCTGGAAGAGATAGCGAATGTAGGTAGGGAGGTGTTTGGTGGATGGAAGGAACCAACGATTATATGAAGAGAAAGATCAGAATTCTAGTGGCTAAGCCTGCCTTGGATGGTCACGACCGGGGAGTCATCGTACTGGCCAAAGCGTTCAGGGATGCAGGAATGGAAGTTCTATACGCAGGTCTGCTGCCGACCCCGGAGGACGTAGCCAGAATTGCAGTAGATGAGGACGTTGATGTCGTAGCGCTGAGCCTGCACAACAGCGCTCATCTGAGTGCTTTTCCTGAAGTGAAAAAGTGGCTCAAGAAACTGGGTGCGGGTGACATACGGATTGTGGGAGGAGGCATCATTCCCCCTGCTGATAGAAAGAAACTTGAAAAGATGGGGATTACTGGTAATTTTGGAC
>JAJYMI010000084.1 GCA_021787125.1 Thermoplasmata archaeon
GTAGAAAAGTCAAGGTGTATAGAGTCTTTGAGCGGTAGATTTAGGTCGCCTCTTTTCACCTCGAACATTCTGTCTGTCTTGGATGATAGGTTCATGAAATACGAATTATCTCTTCTATATAAGTTATAGGTAGCAGTGTAACGTGCACACAAGACTGACCTGTTACAAATCAACCTAGCATTTTATAACTTGAATAATCCATTGACCCTAGTCAAATGGCTCAAACCAAGATTATCAGTTCCCCGATATTTTTCGGCTAACAGTATGACGATTGGGAAAGGAAGTAGTAAATCTCCTAAAGAAGTTATAAATGCTTAATGGCCCACAATTTAGAATGTCTTAGAAATTCAAGCGATTTTATTGGTTGATGCGACGATATCTGGGAAAATCCTATAAATCGGTTTAGCATACAACATAGATGAACGAGAAAATAGGATTTAGTACCTATGCACTGGTTGCCCTCATAGTGACTGTGATCTTGATTGCATCTGCCTTTGCACTCTCCTATTCTTCACTTAATTCACAGATATCTGCTAAGAACCAGAAAATATCAGAACTTAATGGTAAGATTTCCTCACAAAACTCAACTATTTCGACTCAAAACAATACTATATCTAGTCTAAAATCTAATGAGTACAATATGTCTCTCATTGTTGCAAATCTTCAATCGGAGATAACCTTGGCCAATGGCAATTATTCTAAATTGAACGTCATACTTTCGTGGGTAAGTCAGATATATGGAGTGCGTGTGGATGTTCTTGCCTTCAATGCTACTACCACAGTTGGGAACCACACAAAGATTTTGATCACTTCGGAAAGAAACCCATCTAACAATACCACAGTGATAATACTCTCAAAAGTTCCCTCAGCGGGAACTGCAGGTGGACAGTTAAACGGAACCTATCAGAACATAACCGTTCTCATAAATTCAGATTCCCAGGGAGGTTCCTGGTCTGCTTGGAACGCCATCACTGCTCCTCAATTCGCATACTATTTCGATAACACTGGAAATGTTACCGAAACTTTCAGTTATACGATGCTGGAGATTTGGCAGTCCTGATTTAAAATAATAGGTGCCATACAGTATTTCAATCAGTTCAGTGTAAACCACAGAAGACAAGTAACTCCCTTTGCAGTACGGTGTTTTCATTCTCTATATTATTTCAAATTTTAATGATATGCTATATATTGATTGTAGGAAATGTGATCCGCTATCCTTAAAAATGAATGCTATAGGAGAATAACCTATATTCTTGGATGATTGAGGAATACTCGAATCCAGATGTGGGGAGCGGGAGTTAAAAACGACTATGAGCAATGGCTCATTTGAAACTGAATCTCCCCTGATCAAATTAGAGTCGATAGGTATTCTCTTTCCTCTGGGGAAAGACATAGGTGTCTTGCGATCTGATCGTTTCTCCACTCTGAGGGTATGGGCAGAAAGGGATAAAAATGCTATGGATTGGTATTGACACTCACCTCATGATGCACAAGATTGCGGTGCTGAACGAGTTTGAGAATGAGATGTGGAAGGGGCAGATAAAAACCACCGAATTTATGGGCCGATTTGTCAAAAAATGCAATGAGCATTCTTAAATCTTACAGAGATGCTTTCCCCTTTTGATATACCTTCAAATTCGGAGTAAAGATAAAAGTTACTGCTTTTGCCGATGTTTTTATGTTGAAAAGGACTAATGGCTTGTTTGATTCCATCTACCAGAGTTCGCACGGTTTCAATTTCACACCTATCCCGCATTGCTACGCTTACTCTCAATAAGTTGATGTGTGTTCTTGTTACAAGTTTGAGTTGACTATATTTCAGGGGGATCTCGTACATTATGAAGACAAATTCCTGCTCTCCAAGCAAAAGTGACCTGTTCAATGTAACCGAGACTATGGTTTCTAAGGCGTTAGACGCGGGAACTGACAAATTTCTTGAAGGTATTTCCCCATATTCTGTTGTCACCCTAAGGTGTAAGTGAGCTATTGAGTCTGAAATACCTATGGGTATGTAAATTGGAATGCTGCTTATAGGAAGTCTGCCAGTATTGGTGACCATTAAGAAGGTTGAAACCTTCACGAGTTTCTCTGAAAAATCATAGTGTACGGCGTAATTATCGACCCTTATTTCTTCATCTAGGTCGATCTTAGATTCCTTTTCATATACTGGTTTTTTACCCTTAAGTGTTTTCTTTAATATTCGTGACGATATAGCTTTATCAATTAATCTGTTGAAAGACGTTAGAACAAAAAAGAAACAGAGCATGAAGAACGGAGGTTGGAAAATAGCTACATCTGTGATACTAGTAGGTGTATTTTTCGCGGCTATTTATGTTATTCTTGCTCACACGGACTACTCAAGTTCTTCCCAAAATCTTGAGAGAAGCATAGGGGATTTCTCTTTAATATCCAACTCTTCGAGGACTAACAATGGAAGAATAGTGGTCCTTTTTATAGGATCAGAGGCTTGTCCGTTTTGTGCAGCAGAGAGCTGGAGCTTAGTTAGTGCACTTCAGCAGTACGGATCCTTAACAGGATTAACACATGTAATATCTAACTCCTCTGAATCTATACCCAACATACCGGGATACGGTTTCTCAAATGCTAGCTACCAGAGCAAGGAGATATCATTCTGGGAGATTGAAACCACCGGCACCTCATGGAATCATAAACTCCAATCACCCAACTCCACTGAAGAATCATTCTTTACAAAATATGATCCCAATGGAAACATTCCATTCTTATTGATTGGAGGTCTATATCTTCACATCGGATCAGGTGTATCTCCTGAATCAATGGTAAACATGGAATGGGACCAGTGCCTAAACGAGACATCTTCGCCAGGAGTAATACATAACGAGGTTCAGAGTGAAGCGGATAATATAACGAATGTCATAAATTACTTGGAAAATCATATGACTCTGTCCGGCGACATGAAAGGAAGTATGACATATCGTCTAACACTTTCCACCACTGCAGCAAATCAGTTTCAGGTTAACCAATACTTTTCTAGGGTTTCAGCACATTATGGGCCTGCTGAGAGATATGTTCATACCACGATCGTCGGATCATTCGAAGGATCGACTATTACCTTTCTTTTCTTGACAGGAATACCTATAGAGAGATCTGAATTGACTGCTAAGAAAAGGAAGGATATTGCCCACTTTGAAAAGGAGAAGTTTCTGGTGAAGAAGACCAATGGTTAATATTTGGAGTGTTTAGAAGCAAAGGAGGTACTAGACGGCTTATGATTATGGAAGTTCTCGACGGACCAAAGAAACGAAGTGAAGTTGCAAAGCTCACTTACGCCGATTGGAAAGAAGTGGATCGCAACATTAGGATCCTTGAATCAGTGGGATTGGTGAGGGTTAGAGAAGATGGAAAACATAGGACTTTTTACGAGTTAACGGAACAAGGGAAAAATCTAGTTGAGAGAATAAGGTCAAGGAAAGAGGGTTAAGAAGTGAACATCAACCGACTTTTGACAAAGTTGTCTTTCAACCGTAGACTTGACAGAACCGGTAGCAGAGAGATGTGTTAAGTTGGGAATTCAAGACCGTATTGCATTCATTTGATTGTTTACTAAAGAGATCAGTAATGACAGCCGATCTCTAATGTGGACTTTGGACCTCACTTCCAGCTGGTCAGAATCTCATCTCTATTGAATGTCTTAACCACTACTGTGTACATCACGACATCAGCTACTGCCACTATTCCAGCGATGGCTAGCAGAGTTGTGTTTGTGAGAGTGATCACTCCTACCTCAGTCAAGACATAGACGATGAAGAATGGAATGAATCCAGCCATAGACAGTTGATATGAACTTCTCGGATCGCTGACTCTCGATGAAGATACGGTGCTGACTTCAATTGAGAAAACGATTGTGATGGGTACAAGAAGAAGTAACACGATTGCTGTTGACAGGTTCGGATAATAGTAGTAACCAAGAAGATGGAAGGAAACCTTATCCATCAATGCCATATAGATTGAATTCCCCAGTATTACAGCGGCGAATGAAGGAATGAAAGCTGATAGGCCCTTACCCAACAGGATCTCTCCGTCAGAGATGGGTGTGGATAGCAGTGGTTCCAGACTCTTCTGTATTTTTTCACCAACGATGCTGTAAGCCGCCGTATATGAAGATAGAATTACGGAAATGATCGCAAAGAAGAATTCAAATGCATCCATCAGACCAGTCACATAATGGATATCCGAAGCCCTGATTGATTGGCCGTTTATTATGTGCGAGACTAGCAGCGGAAGACCTATTGACAGCACGAGTGGAATGCCAATATAGAAATAAATCAGGGTCTTCCTCAACCTTACTATTGAAAACTCTTTCTGGGTAACGATCCACGCGTTCCTGAAGCTCATTTTTTCTCCCTCACAGCTTTGAGATAGACCTCCTCCATGGTGGGGGAGAGTTGCGTGACCGCAACGATGTTACCTCCTGCGGAAGTGATTGCCTTAATTAAGATAGGATTTTCAGTCTGAGGGTTCCTGACATCGACGGTCAACTTCTTCCCATCAATTTCGATTTCAGAAGATGAGACGGTCCTGATAGCTCCAAGGACTTTATCGTTAACCTCATCGAGCGCTATGACCGTTTTGTCAGCCCTCAGGGATACCTTCAGCTGCTCAGGCGAACCGAGTGCAATGAGCTTTGTCTTCAGTATGCCCACCTTATCACATATCCTCTGGGCCTCGTCCAGATTGTGGGTGTTTAGAAAGATGGTCTTCCCTTCTTTTCTCAGATTCAAGATTAAATCTCTCACTATCTTGGCAGCCTCAGGGTCAAGGTTGGCAGTCGGTTCATCCAAAAATAGGACTTTCGGATCGTGGGCTAGAGCCCTTGCAATTGCCACTTTCTGTTTCATTCCTTTTGAAAACGTAGCTACTGGTCTGTCCCTGACTTCCCAGAGGTCAAATTCCTCAAGCAGACGTCTTACATTTTCCTTCCGTTGCGTTTCTGTGAGACCATAAAGCTTCCCGTAAAAGTCAAGATTCTTGTATGCACTGAGTTCTTCATAGAGTCCAACATTTTCTGCAACCAGTCCTATAATTCTTCTAATTTTTTTTGAATCTTCTTTGTTGCCTATGGACAGGTCATCTATCCTTGCGTCCCCACTAGTCTTGGAGATCAGACAGGAGAGCATTCGCAGAGTGGATGTCTTCCCGGCCCCGTTAGGTCCAAGAAGACCAAAAATCTCACCGTCTGTAACTTGAAAGGTAAGGTCCCCGACCGCGGTGAAATCACCAAAGACCTTGGTCAGTCCCTCTACATATATCACTTTAAATAATTTCCAGCGACCTATTAAAGTATTCTTTGACCTAACTTTTGCTGAATTAGAGGATACGGGGGGCGCTTCTTGGGCGCTGATTTCTTCCCCTTAATTTTGAACAATTCAGATTGAATAAATTACTTTTCTCCTGAAAGACGATAACGAGAAATTACAGAGCGGCTATTCGTTTCCGACCTCGAGTTTCCTATAGCTGTAGTCCTGTAAATCTTCAACTAGACCTTTAAGTAGTTATAGGTCAACTCCTCGTTTCCACACTGCGGACACTTTATCTTTCCTGCAAGCGGTCCAGGAAAAAAGGTAAAGGTAAATCCCACCGTGATCTTTGAAGCAATCACCGGCTTTGGAAATTCGAATCCGCAATTTGGACATCTGATATTTCTGGCCATGTTAATCCTTCCCCCTGGCAGGTTTCCGAAGATTACGCGCCCGTATATTAAGACAATCCTGTTCGCGCCCAGTAACAAAACAACAACCACTACGCTGTCATTATTGTCGATTTAAGATGGATTCAGGCTGAACTGTTGTTATAACAAGTGCGAGATAAAGCTTATATTTTAAGACAGTTAATGAAATTAGGGTGACCTAATTCACGTACGACCAACTGGCTAAAAGTACGTCAATTTCTAGGGGGAACAGTCCTGATTAATAATTCCCTGTACGGCATGATTGGACTAGCACTAGTTATGGGATTTTCAATCTACCTGTCATTTCCTATCATACTTAGACGGAATATGACTGCGAGATCTACCGTGTTCCTAGTTTCATTTGCAGTAGGAATCTTAGTCTTCTTGTTGGGGGATATTTTTTCTGATGTTGTTTCTAGCGTGTATGCGTCCGGCTCTTACATAGGTGATCCATGGTTGTCGGTTATCTTTATTGCTTCTGTAGGAGGATTGTTCGGAATCCTCTATCTAGTGGAAAACTTAAGGAAGGATCCCGATTCGAATGATCCGTTTGTGCCGACCAGAGTCGCATTAATTGTAGCCATAGGTATGGGACTACAGAATCTTACAGAAGGGTTGGTATTCGGTTCAGCATACGACGTCGGTTTAACGGGTCTCTTACTCGTCATACTCATTGGTTTCATGTTACAAAACTTCACTGAAGGGTTTCCGATAATCTCCCCATTCTTTGGACGAGAAAAGCCCAAAGCCTCTCTACTAGCGGGGCTCTATTTTATTGGGGGATTTCCAACGATAGCGGGCAGCCTGATTGGGTACTACTATGTCAATTCTTACTTCAGTGTGCTCTTTGACGGACTCGCTATCGGTGCGATCGTTTACATCATCATTCCGATGCTCAGAAACTTGTTCAAGCAGGCAGATCAGGCAAAAGTCCAGCGACTCGTGTACGCAGGATTGATAATAGGTTTTCTTGCGGGATTTGCAGTTAACGTAATCTAGCCGGTTTAGAAAGTGGTGCCGACATTCAGATAGGCTATCACTCATTCTAAATGATGCTCGTTCACGACGTGCAGTTGAATGCAATTCTCTTATGCGCGCCTTGCGGCGTTAATGTTGTTTCAGATGGAGCCTATGATTGATACACGTTTGTTTAGCGTTTGAAAGAACCGTGCTTATGCTTTTCTTCGGACATTCTCCGTCACCCCTGCTTTCAGACAGTCGGATACCCTGAAGAATAACAGATCGCTTTTGTAATTTACATTCTCAATTTTTATATACGAAATTCTGCTCAACAACGATGCACCCATCTTCATTTGAATATTTTGCTCCAACAAAAATGGAAGAGGCGTTGGAGCTACTTTCGAAGTACGGAGAAGACGCAAAGATCATGTCAGGAGGACAGAGTCTCATTCCGCTTCTTAAGCTCAGGATAGCGTCTTTCCCTTATGTGATCGACATTTCCGGAGTACAGGGGTTGAATCGAATAACCGAAAATAAAGAATTTCTAGAGATTGGAGCCCTCACAACAATCAGCAGCATCGCAGACAGCGAACTTATCAAGAAAAGGTACCAGATTCTGCACGAGGCTGCGGGTCAGATCGCTGATCCGCTCATAAGGAACAGAGGGACGATTGGAGGGAACATTTCCCACGGAGATCCGTCGAATGACATACCCGCCGTGGCAATTGCACTCAAGGCAAATCTGGAAGTAATCGGAAAAGAGGGAAAGAGGATCGTGGAGGCACACTCCTTCGTGACAGACTCTTTCACAAACGTCCTGAAAGTTGGTGAGATACTCAACAAGATCAGAATCCCTGTCGCCCCTGACAACTCTGGAGGCTGTTACATAAAGCAGAAAAAGAGTGCGGGGGACTTCTCTGTCGCGGCAATCGCTGTCCAGCTAAGTCTACACGATAATGACAGCGTCAAGAGCGCTGGAATTGGTCTCACCTCTGTTGCACCCAAGCCTACAAGGGCTATGAAGGCAGAGCGCTTTTTAGAGGGGAAGAAGATTAATGACTCGGTCGTTCGAGAGGCTGCAAAGATCGTAGTGTCAGAATCAGATCCATCGACCGACTTCTACGGTTCTTCAGAATTCAAGAGGAAGGTTCTTGGTAAGATTGCGGAAGAAGCGATAAACCTTTCATTCGAAAGGGCCACGGTGAGATAGATGAGCACAATCAAAATAAGAACGAAAGTCAATGGGAAAGATGTTGAAGCCGAGGTTGAACCAAGGACGCTGCTGGTTCATTTTCTGAGAGAAGAGTTGAACCTGACAGGAACCCACGTCGGTTGCGATACTTCGAACTGTGGAGCGTGCACCGTACTCATCGATGGACAGGCAGTCAAGTCATGTACCGTGCTTGCGGCCCAGGCAAATGGAAAGGAGATAACAACAATAGAGGGACTTTCAAGAAATGGTGAACTACACCCGTTGCAGAAAGCGTTCCTCGAAAAGCATGGCTTGCAGTGCGGATACTGCACTTCGGGGATGATACTTACATCATTCTGGTTGCTGAAGAAGAACAAGGATCCATCTGAGGAAGAGATAAGGAAAAATCTCTCCGGAAATCTATGCAGATGCACGGGATATCAGAGCATTGTGGAGTCCGTAAAATACGCCGCCCAGCTTATGAATGAGAAGGAAGTTGAACGGGAGATGGCGGTGAGGTAGAATGTCTGAACTGAAGTGGGGAGATAGAGAATTGGCCTACGATTCATCTGCATTCGTCAGGGGGAGTGGACACTATGTTGATGACATAAAACTACCGGGTATGATTCACATGTCGGTACTACGCAGCCCATATGCCCGCGCCAGAATACTGAGTCTGAAAGGAGGAATGAGCAGCAAGGACCTGGGAGCGAGAATGGCCTCGGTGGGAGAAGGCGCAAGTCCAGAAGCCGGATTGTCTATAGAGCCAGTCTTTGCGACAGGATTTGTAAACTATGTTGGCGAGCCCGTAGCTGCTGTCTTCGCAGATGACAGATACAAATCTACCGATCTGCTTGAATCGATCGAGGTCGACTACGAACCCTTAGAGCCCGTTGTCACGATAGACGATGCACTCAAATTGGGCCCCATACACTCCGGTAGAAAGGACAACATAATGGTTGAGACTAGCAAGGGGACGGACTTCCAGGATCCGGAGTCTCCGATAGTTATCGAAGACACCCTAGAAAACGACAGGATATCCGCTAATCCAATCGAACCAAGGGGGATTGTGACGAGCTATACTGATGGAATGCTTAACGTCTGGATTTCCACCCAGGCGGTGCACAGCGTCAAGGAAGGTCTCGTCGAATCACTTGGAATCAGTCCAGAGAGCGTGAGAGTGATGCAGACAGATACGGGCGGCGGATTTGGATCAAAGGGTGGACTGTATCCCGAGTACGTGATGGCATCATACGCATCGATGAAGTTCGGTAAACCTGTAAAATGGATAGAGACGAGGAGAGAACACCTTGCTTCCACGAACCCGGGAAGAGGCGTGAGGGGAAAGGTCAAGATATTCGCAGAAAGGAATGGTAGGATCAACGGTCTGAAGGGAGAGGTCACGATAGATGCTGGAGCGTACGATTCAGGCATCGCTTCATTCTCTCCAGGTTTTGTCGCTATGCAGATGACCGGTCCATACTCAATCGAGAAGGCATTTGTGGTCGCAAGAGCACTATTCACAAACAAGGTCCCGCAAGGACCCTACAGGGGAGCGGGAAGACCGGAAGCTTCGTTCTTCATTGAGAGAATGATGGACATGCTAGCGGATGAACTGGCAATGGACCCAGCAGACCTGAGATTACTGAACATGAGCGATAAGCCATTCGTCTCGCCAATGGGACTGAAGATAGATGCTGCAAGGCCGTTCTTCGAAGGTGCCGTGAGGGAACTGGAATACAGGAGGGAATCGAAAATGTCTAGGGGAGTTGGTCTCTCCTTTTTCGTTCTGGTGCCAGCGGTTTATCCCGGAGAGAGTGCGAGGATAATTGTGAAGGATGGCAAAGTCAGCGTCTGGCTTGGGGGAAACAGTCACGGTCAGGGACACGAGATTTTTGTAAAGAAGCTGATTAACGAGGAACTGCAGGTTCCAGAGGAACTCGTAACCCTCTACAGGGGAGATACGGGAATGACAAAGACGGGTGTCGGAACCTGGGGGAGTCGATCAGCCATAGTTGCGGGAGCAGCAATAGTTGCAGTCTGCAAGAAGATCAAGCAGGAGGTCGAAAAGGAATTCGGTAGCTATTCGGTAAGGAGCTTGCTGTCTAGCGGATATGACGAATTCATCAACAATGAATTGAAGATGCCTCTCAACTCTTTTGGGGCCAATCTGGCGACAGTCGAGATTGAAAAGATGGGAAGAGTAAGGGTGAAAAAGTGCGCAGCCTACTACGACGTGGGCAGAGCACTCAATCGAGATATGGTGATTGGACAGATCCAAGGTGGAATGGCCCAGGGAATAGGACAGACGCTTCACGAAGGCTTGTTCTACAACAAGGAAGGACAGCTGATCACATCAAGCATCTCAGATGCAGGGGTTCCACTGGCAGAGGACCTGCCAAATTTCATCGTCAATATCGTAGAAAACAGATCATTCCTACCTCACGGAGCAAAGGGACTTGGAGAAGCACCGACGGTTGGAGTTCCTACCGCCCTTACAAGAGCAATAGAAAGTGTGAGTGGAAAGAGACTGAGAAGGACTCCCGTGACACCTGAGGAGCTAATGAAATAACTCATCTTTTTCTCATTCTTCAATATATTTTTCAATTGCTCGAACGTCATTGATGGTGTCTAAGTCCAACAGATGGGCCGGGTCTATCTCCATTAACGAGAGGGAATCTTGATGCGCAAGAGCAATGTCCCTAGCCCCTCGGTCTCCGCTCAGTCTTGTCAATTCATCAAAGAAGGTTGACGGGAAGATAATTGGATTACGAACGCTACCACTTACCGAAAATGCGACAACTCTATCTGGCATCTCCAAGAACTCTTGAACAATTCTTTCTATGTCTTCTGGTCTGACAAGAGGTTGGTCGCCCAGCAAGAAGAGGATTGCATCCACGTCTTTGCTGAGATACCTAGTGGCTGCTGCAATAGAAGTTCCCATACCTTCGCGGTATCTGTCATTTATAATTCTGAAAATGTCTTCATCAAGAAGAGAATCTAATTTGCCATCTCCATTCGTTACAGCCACTTTCTTCCAGAAATTTGTTTTTGATAGGGCATTGGTCGTCCTCTTTAGAACTGGTTCTCCTCTCAGAATATAGAGTAGCTTGTTTGATCCGAACCTTCGGGATGTACCCGCTGCTAGTACGACTGCTGCAATTCTTGTGTATACCTTACTCTTCTTCATGTTTCAAACGATTTTCTAAAGGAATCAGTCAGAACAGAAATGTACTTTTCAGCCGTACCATTTAGGACTCTTGAACCCATGGTCGCTATCATTCCTCCAATCTTCAGATCAACAACCCATTTCACCAGAGTCGAGCCATTAGACACGTTAGAAAATGAGTACTTTGCCTTCAGGTCAAGGGAACCAGCCGCTCCCGATCCCTTGGCCGAAATTTCAGCCGACTCGCCAGACGCGACGTTCTTGATCTCAAAGAGGAGATTGAATTTTCCCTTGATTGCCGATTGCCCTGCCTTGACAATTAACTTTGCAGAGCTGCTATTGATTCGTTCCTTGGACTGAACATCGGGTATAATGGATGTTATCCTGTCTATGTCTGAGATAAAGGAAGAAATTGTTCCCGGATCCGTTCTGACCTCAAACTCCCCCTTGAATTCCATAACGGCCATGTAATGAAATCAAATCCATTAACCTTGCTAACTGGTGAAAGTTGTTATCAATCAGATGAGAAAAATCATTTATATGGAGATTCTCTATTTATCCCATTGAACAACTGGGAATTCCCTCAGGTAATTAGCGATTTGGTAAAAAAAGAAGAATCATTCGTAGTAGCAACCGTAGTCAGAGTTTCTGGATCATCTCTCGGAAAACCGGGTTTCAAGGAAGTCATTTCAGGCAAGGGGGAAGTGGTTTATGGTACGTTGGGCGGGGCCTGTCCGGATTCCGCAATAGTGGACAAGGCGAAAGAGGTCCTTCGCACCGGGAATGCAATGACGGTAAAGGTCTTCCTCGAGGAAGCAAAGGATACTCTGGTTGGCATGGCCCAAAACAAGGATGACGAAATCCACGTCGAGACCAATTGCGGTGGAATCATGGATATATACCTTGAACCGTACAAGAGAAACGAGCGACTCGTCTTGGTTGGGCAAGGAGGTAGAGATGAGATTGAAGACAATCTTGTTTCACTCGGGAAATCGATCGGAATGACAGTTGTGGTGATCGATCCAAACCCGATGCTGAATTCCAAACCCGATCTGATTGTGGATTCGGTCAATTCGCCGTTGAGCGAGTTTGATTTTCACGATGATGATTTCGTCGTGGTACTTACAAAGGGCACGAGAGATCTCCAGGTCTTGGAGTCCATTTCAAGGCACAGGATGAAGTATGTAGGCCTTCTAGCGAGTAAGAAAAGAATAAAGACGGACTTTGATGCTCTGGAGACAAGAGGCGTGAGCAAAGAATTTCTGAGTTCAATTCACGCTCCAATAGGAATAGACATAGGTGCAATTACACCGTCTGAGATATCGGTCAGTATCATCTCGGAAGTAGTTTCGTGCAGAAGAAAAGAATAGTCAGTTCTCCATGAAATATCCAAGAGATTAGTTTTCATCAATCTCTTTTTTTCGTCGTTTTCTTCCTTGAATCTTGCTTCTGTTTGGCGTTATAGTTCCAGAAAATCCCACCTACCCCAAGTTCAGCAATCTCTCTCTTTGACGGAACTTCTCCAGCCATGAGTCTCGTGAACATGACATCGATTGAATTGAAATCGCTATAGTGTATTCCTCCGGCGGAAATTCCGAACAAAGGTATGTTCTTCCAGGTCGATACGATTGACATGGTTGTGGGTTTCATGGGTATGCCATAAGCCACTACATTCGCACCCAGACTCTTGATAGTACCCGGCGTCCTGTCTGTCGGATCGACAGACATTCCCCCAGTGACAATTATTCCCTCTGCTCCCGCCTGCCTAGCTTTTATGATGGCTTGAATTTCCTGTTCTTGGTTGTCCGGAACAATCTCTCTGTAGATAATGCTCCATCCATACTTATCGCACTTCTTCTTCACTATTCTGTAGTACTTATCCGCCTTTCTTTTCTCAAAAATCTCCGTTCCAGTTATGATCAACCCAACCTTTGAAAACTTGAATGGGACAACTCTGACAATTCCTCTGGACGCAAGCTTCTTAATCTGATCCATCTCTTTCCTTGTGACGCTGAGGGGTATAACATCAATGGCTGCAATTACCTCGCCTCTTCCCACAGGCATATTTGCGCTCTTCGAAATTACAAGTACCTGTTGATTGAGATTGAATTTGATGAGACCTTCCCTGTCAACCCGAATGAGGCCCGGTTCCTTCGAAGTCAGAAATGCAATACCGTGGTTCCCTTTGACCACCTCTGTGGTACCATCGGATATCGTATCAGCTATACGGTACGAGATGTCCCACTCGTAGACGCGACCGTCGGAATTGTCCTCAATCCAAACTTCGTAAACTCCCGAATTCTTGAGCCTCTCAACGTCAGTCTGGGATATCCTATGACCTCGTTTCAGGAGAGTCGATGAATCCTTGGGAGTAACTAGGGTTGTATCATACGCCAAAATCTTGCCAACGGATTCCTCAGTGAGGATCTTCTTCACACTCGTTAATCTTCAATGTCAATATAATGCTTCACTGAAGTCTCTTGCTACATGTAAAAGAGAGTCTGAACTCAATAATTTTTAAAATTTAAGTGCACCAACATTTATTAGGTACTGATACATTGAATCCTCAATTATGAACGATAATAATGTAACAGTCTCCATTTCTACAGAAAATGGAGCGTATTTCTTGAGGTCCGACGAAAACAGAAAGAAGTGGAGCAAAGGCAAACAATTCCTGGCCGGAGAGAGCGTTAACAATGTAGAGATGGATAAACAAGGACAGTTTTTTGCCTCAACACTGACCGAGGGCGTTTTCTCGTCTAGGGATGGTGGAAAGACTTGGAATCCGTCAAGTAGGGGACTAAATGTAAGAAGAGTCTGGACGGTGGAAGCGGACGAGCATCAGGACGGGCTTCTCTATGCAGGTACCCAGTACGGTCACCTCTTCAGGTCGACAGATTCCGGAAAGAATTGGGAAGAAGTGACTGGTCTATATACTGCCCCTAACAGAGAGAAATGGGGTATAGACTGGGGCTTTGGAACAACCGGACTCACTATCCACACCATAAAATCGGATCCAAACAAAAAGGGAAGGCTTTACATCATAGCGGCAGGCAACGGAACGTACAGAAGTGATGATTCGGGAGAAACTTGGAAGTCTTTGAAGAGTGGCATTATCGAATCTTGTCCTACAATCAAGCAAAAAAATAGACCTTCTATCCCGAAGATAGGCGAACCCGATGAGATTGCCGAGCACCTTAATGGAGTACATTCCTGTAGTCACAAGCTTGCACTATCTGGCCTGAAACCCGGAACGATTTACCAACAAAATCACTGCGGGGTGTACGCATCGAACGACTCTGGAAACAAGTGGAAAGACATCAGCCATTCTAATGCTGATAGACACGGTTTTCCCATAGTGGTCGCAGAGGGAAAGAAGGAATCGGTCTTTGTCATCCCCGCGTTCCAGGGTGAATGCAAGAAACACAATTCCTGCATAAAGGGACAGATAACGGTCAACAGATCTGATAACGGAGGAAAGACATGGAAGTCTCTGAATAAGGGATTACCAAATGGAATGCACACTGTGGTTCTGAGAGATGGAATGGCCGCTGACTCGCTTCAGGAACCCGGCGTTTACTTCGGAACGTCGACCGGAGAAGTGTTTGGTTCAATTGATCTTGGTGAATCTTGGGTCAAGATTGCGTCGGGACTGGGGAGAATACAAGGGGTCAGTGTATTTGTGACATGACAGTTCAGTAGTTTCAATACAAACACCTGTAAAAGGTGTGACTTTATAAAGACAGAAGGGGAACTATGAGAGGCCAACTATCAGGGACTATTGAACGTTATTTATGGATCACAAGGGTGATATAGAACGTACTCACACCACGAATAAGAAACTCTCAGGAGAAATGATGGCGAACACGAGGGAGAGAGGTTCAAGAGAGCCAGGAAACTAGTCGAAACCGATAAAAAAGACATACCCGAAGAAGATCTTACAAGGAAGTCCAGGGAGATTACAATATTGATGTTCGAGTTCCAATTCAACGTAATATTGGTTGAAAACGAAAAGGGGCGCCTGTTTACTATCGGAATAGAAGAGTTCTAGGAAAGCAGAGATCATAAATAAAGGGCCAAGACAAAAATCAATTTCAATCAACGAGGTCGAGGCTTATATCGAATGGGGGCAGAATAACCAGACCATAAACCATGACAATTAAAGGAGGGAAGTAATTATTATTGCCAGTCTCCTAAACCTCTATTCTCCGATATTTTTCTCGACTGCAGAAATATGTAATACAATATCCGTCGAGTGGAATTTTGAGTCACCAACGGGGATACCCTCTCTGGGTAGAATATCTTCCCTTCCTTCTATTTCCACTGTGTCCCTTTTGTCTCCCTTCGACTTCTCTTCTCTGGTTAGGTCTGAAAGATCCTCGAGCTACTATTTTGAGGTTTCTGAAGTGTTCAATATCAATTTCAACTCTCTTGATCTCTATTTTAGTTCTCTTCTTTATTTCAGCAATCAAAATTCTTTGAGAGTCATTGATTATGGTGAATGCCCTTCCCTCTTTACCCATTCTCGCACTTCTTCCGATTCTATGAATGTATGCAACTGGGTCGTCGGGGGCATCATAGTTTATTATGTCTGTGATTTCAGAAAAATCGAGGCCCCTTGCCGCAATATTAGTCGCCACTAGAACATCATTGCCATTTCTAAATGCATTGAAAGCCCTTTCCCTTTCTGCCTGAGATTTTCCACCGTGGAGGAGCGAGACGCGCATTCCTCTCTCTTTAAGAGTGGCTGCTATTCTATCCGCCATGCTCTTTGTATTCGTAAATATTATAGACTTTTTAGGTTCATACTCCGAATAGTAGGCCATCAGTAGTGGGAATTTATACTCGTGTGGGACGACTCCGTAAAGGTGAGATACATTGTCCACTATCTCATTCTCTTCTTCTCCCACTATGACGTTCTTTCTATCTCTACTCATAAATTTTGCTGCCAATTCCACAATTTCTTTAGGCATTGTAGCAGAAAAGAGGAGCACTTGTTTCTTTCTAGGAGTATGAGACAGAATAATTTCTACGTCGTCAGTGAACCCCATATCGAGCATTACATCCGCTTCATCAAGCACCACAAACTTCAAATTGTTCAAATTGAGTTCTCGTCTTTCAATAAGATCTAGGATCCTCCCTGGAGTTCCAACTACAACATTAGCACCGTTGCGGAGAGCATTAATCTGAACGCCCATTGATGCGCCTCCATAGACCGTAACAACTTTCTTTCTGTAGACTGCTCCTATTTTCTTAGCGACCTCTGACACCTGAAGGGAAAGTTCCCTTGTAGGTGCTATAATCATTGCTTCTAGTAAGTCACTTCTCCCCAAATTGTTGATTATGGGAATGAGAAATGCTCCTGTTTTTCCAGATCCAGTCTTGGATCTTACCGATACGTCTCGTCCATCTAAAATCAAGGGGATCGCGATCTCCTGAACTTCAGTTGGATTCAAAAAACCCATTTTGCTTAGGGAAGCGGTGAGTTCAGACCTTATTCCCAGTTTTTCAAATTTCATCTAAATATACCTTGCCTGAATGCCACCTTGGTTATTGAGCTTAATGCTCTTTGAACACTCCTTTAGTAGAATTCAAAAGCAAAACATGGGGTCAAG
Organism: Thermoplasmata archaeon; assembly: GCA_021787125.1. GTDB lineage: Archaea > Thermoplasmatota > Thermoplasmata > Thermoplasmatales. The sequence continues at coordinate 16,644 of JAJYMI010000084.1, forward strand.
ACGTTCGTCAGTCCATCAGGATAGGGCTAGATGGGATGATATTCTATACCCTCTGGTATCAGCAAAAGAAGATTAAAGAAGGGAAAGAGATTAGGATTTATGATAAAGTGAGGGTCAAAGTGAAATGAATAGCTGCTCTCTACCAGTTCTGCCCTTCAGGAGACATAGTGTCTTGAATGTTACCTATATCTTTTTATTTTTTCTTTAAGTCTTGAAAAGGGGGATATATTGAGATCCGGAAGATGCTAACAATATTAAGATCTCACGTTTACAAGGATCTCAAAATTTTCGAATCTGAATTTCTCCTTCATAATTTTAATAAGTTCGACCATCATGCTAATATGCATGCATGAGGCTAGCTGTGAGGGTACGACGTAGAGGAACGAAAGAAGAGAGCTGTAAAATATTCTCTCTAACGGCGGCGTTCCTCTTCATAACTGTTGCGCTGGCTGTGGGAGTACTACAAAATACGAGTAATTATGAACAAGCCATCAGCTCAGTTGTGAATTCAAACTATGTAGTGCCAAGCACAAGCACTTACCAGAACACATCCTATGGATATGTGAAATGGACACTTTTTCTTGCTACCAGTTCTTTCGTTGAAGGAAACTCCACCGGTCAGAAAAGCGACATCGGACCCACTTCCCTTACATATGATCCCAGTAATAGAGATCTCTATGTCGGGGACCTTGGGTCGGACGACGTTTCCGTCATTAACACCAGAACTAATCTCGTTGTAGGAATAATCAGCGGGGTTAACTCACCCATAAGCATGGTCTACGATCCGTCCAACCAATACATCTACGTCGCAAGCTTCAGTTCCGGTAACATAACGGTAATTGATACTCTGACGAACAAAATTGTCTCGGAAATACCAGTCGATACCCCCCAGGCAGGTATGGCATTTGACTCTTCCAGCCGGTATATCTATGCTACAGATTACGATTCAAATACAGTTTCTGTGATTAATTCGACCTCAAATAGTGTAGTAAGCACCATAGAAGTAGGGGAGAATCCTTCGTCAATAGCTTACGATCCTGTGAATAACCTTCTATTCGTGGGTCATTTCGTTCCGATAGTCTTAGCCAGCATCGTCTCTTCACCTCTAGCTACGGAAAATGTGAATACAAATGGCAACCTCAACTCATCTCTGCTGATAGCTATTAACGGTTCTACAAACAAAGTAGTTTCCAACATAACCGTGGGCTCTGAGGTATCCGCAATTTCCTTCACCCCCTCCTACAGCCTGATTTATGTTGCCAGTGTCGGTATCAATTCTGGATACATAACAATCGTAAATGCTTCTGAAGGTAGGATCACCTCAACAATCAGTCTCTACTCGTCTCCATACGGAATGACTTATGATCCTTTGAATGACTACCTCTATGTAACAGGTTATAGTAGTACGGCGTCTCCACTTCTTCAGACATCTCCGATTAGATATTACGCAAACAATGTAACTGTCATTAACTCATTTTCCAACGAAGTAGTTGACAACATAGCTGTTGGAGAAGAACCCAGAGGCATTGTTTACGACTCGTCTAACGGGTACCTGTATGTGACGGATTTTGGCCCTGGAGCTATCTCGATAATATCAACTCAATTTCCTACGCCCCGTGGTTCAGACACGATGATATATGAGGTTACAGCAGTGTCTATTGTCATAGTAATGGCAGGGACTGCAATAGCTCTGGAGATACGAAGAAGATTTCGGAAGAATAGATCTAAACTTTGATTTTTTGCTCTAGTCGAGCTAAGAATTTCTTGGGGATTCAGAACACGAGCCATAGGTGTCAACCTTTTGCTGCTCGGACGATAAACCCATTTGGGGACTTGGATTTCACATAGGGTGGTGAGTTACATCTTCCCTACAGTAGCTTTTTGTCCAAAGTCTGGTGGTCCTTGGAATCTCACCCCTTACTATAATTATTACATCTATGATCAATACAACCTTCAGTCCTTAAAAGATTCTCAAAAATAAATGATGGCAAGTCAATTGCCAAAAGGATAAAACCGTTCAATTTTATGCTTGTCGGTACTGAGGTCAATGGGATTATTCCTTCTTTACGTTACAGAAAAGACATTTCAGGAATCCAATACACCAAATTTATAGACTACAGAACTGGTAAATCCTCTTACGAATCATCTTTGCCTTCAAACTGCTACTGGAAATCCCTTCAGGACGTGCTGATTCGGTACATCAGGCACAACGATAAGAAATTCGATTACATAGACATTACATAGACAGTATAGCACATAGGAAACAAATTGTCGTTGATAAAATCAGATACATAGGCAAGGAATCAAACAACCTTGACGAGTCTATGATTTTCGGACTTGATGATGGCTCTTACATTGAGTATGACAATCTAAAGGACTTCTATGAGTGGATACTATCGTTGAGACCTAAGGATGTGAGGGATAGAGGGATATCAAAGAAGACATCGTGGAATATCAAGCAAAAGATAAGAAATAAAGAGGTCTTCAAGTACGATTCGAAGCCTTTAAGGATTCTGAGAAATCTTTACTTTATGAAGTAACTGAATATGCTTAAAAGGTGTAAATTTCAGCGTCTTATCTATATCCCCCTATAGTAGATGGGCCCGGCCGGATTCGAACCGGCGGTCTCCTCCGTGTCAGGGAGACGTCATAGCCGCTAGACCACGAGCCCTCAATCGTCAGTATTGCATAAATAATAATTTTTTCTTCCTTATTCAGCTGTTGCAAACAACATTCCAAAGTATTCTTGCAGATAATAGTAGTGGA
>JAJYMI010000049.1 GCA_021787125.1 Thermoplasmata archaeon
GAAGAGGAGTCTGAAGCCGGGGTAGCTTAGTCGGTGGAGCGCCGGACTCATAGGGATTAAAGCTAAAATTTCCGGAGAAATCCGGAGGCCCTGGGTTCAAATCCCAGCCCCGGCATTACCATCATTTTAATTGTTGTGAATTTTGAGACTGTGTCAAGCGGACTCTGAAAAATACTTATAGGAAAATATGGCATTAACATACCAACATCAAAATAATACTACTATCAATGATAAAATTCAAAAGCTCTAAAACATTACATTTCCATGGCAAGAGGGAATGTGGAAGGCAAATTCGAAAATTACAAAACAATTTTTGGAGTAGAAATTGCCAAAGAATCGCTCTCTTACGCCAAGAAAAGAGATGAACTGGACAAAGCAAGTCCGATTTCACGCAGGAGTCAAATCACTAAACGGAAGATGGGTCTGAGGAGATTCGAGATCCATTCAAACTGGGTAATGATGGATTTCGGCAGCTGTACATTAAAAGTCTCACTGGTACAAGAGTATCTGTTAAGTTTCGTATGGTCACTAGAGGGAGAAAGTACTCCAAAGTACAGAAAGGATCTGAGCGAAGAGTTCAAGTCCAATCCCGCTCACTTCAGAGTCGAACACGAGCACAATGGAATTCATATTGACGCTGGAAGACTGCAAATCCGAATCCGCAACAACGGATCGATTGACTATGAGATCAATGGAGAGCTAATCAGGTCTGACTTACCGCCGTTGATTTCTAACAGAAAGCTGGTCCATGAATCCAGGATAAGACCTAAAAGCAAGTTGTTTGGTACAGGAGAAAGGGCCATTCCGCTAGATCTGAGGGGAAACAGGGTGACGATGTGGAATCACGACCCCAACGGAAGCTATGGTCCGGGAATTGACCCTATCTACATATCCATTCCCCAGATCATAGATTTGGATGGGGAGACAGGTTACGGAATAGAATACATGAACCCGAGCAAGGGTACAATAGATCTCTGCAAGAAGGAAAAGAATCTTCTGGTGGTAGAATTCAGCTCTGGCCAACTCGAATATTACATCACGTTCGGGAACATGCAAGAAATTCTTGAAAGATTGTCAAGGGTAACAGGATTCCCAATGCTCCCCCCACGGTGGTCTTTCGGTTTCCATCAGTCCAAGTACAGCTACATCAACGCGAAACAGATCGAAGACGTAGCAGAAGGGTTCAAGCGGTACAACCTCAAAATTTCTGCCATTCATATGGACATTGATTATATGAATGGATACAGAGTGTTCACGACGAACAGCAATAGCTTTCCCGATATCAAGGGACTATCTGAAAGATTGAAGAAGCAGGGAATCAGGTTGGTTTCAATACTCGATCCTGCGGTCAAATGGGACGAGGACTACTCAATCTTCAAAGAAGTGATGAGGATTCATGGATATGTGAAGGACCCAGAGGGCGGTCCGATTGGGGCGCCGGTCTGGGCAGGTAAGTCAGTATTCCCTGATTATTCGAGCGAAGAAACGCAGAGGTGGTGGGGATCCCTCTATTCATTTTTTGAGACGAATGGGATCAGCGGAGTGTGGCACGATATGAACGAACCAGTGGCGTTCACCCTCTGGGGGGACAACAGTCTTCCGCTCTCATCTATCCACGAGAAAGGTTCTCATTCCGAAATTCACAATCTCTATGCTCTGTTTATGGCAAAGGCGGGATATGAGGGTCTGGTAAGAGCTGCCAACGAATTCAGACCATTCATGCTATCTAGGTCTGGCTGGAGCGGCATCCAACGATATTCGTTCGTATGGACTGGCGATACGGAGAGCACCTGGGAAGAACTCAAGCAGACCGTTTCGACAATACTCAACCTGAGTCTGTCTGGAATCCCGTATACGGGAGTTGACATAGGCGGATTCAGTGGAACCCCTACCAGGAGCCTCTTCCTAAGATGGTTCCAGCTTGGTGCATTTCTACCTCTATTCAGAGTTCATTCTGCAAAGGGAACAGGAGATAGGGAACCATGGACTTATGGAGAACAGGCCTTGGAGATAGTCAGAAAATTCCTCGAATTGAGATATTCGATGATTCCATACTGGTATTCTGTTGCCTTTGAGAGCCACCAGACCGGGCACCCTCTGATAAGACCGATTTCGTATCACTTCCCACAGAAGTTTGATGATAACTCGTTCATGGTTGGAGAATCGATTTTAGTTTATCCTGTTCTTGAAGAGGATACCAAGAAGATGAATATCGAGCTCCCGCCGGGAAAATGGTATTCGCTCTGGGATTCCAGGGTGAATGAGGGAACGATCGAGGAAACAGTGGATGAGAGCTATATTCCCGTATACATAAGGGAAGGGAGTGTAATTCCAAGGGAGAACGGGAGGTTGCACTTTGACATCTACCCCAACGGAAACTTCTCTTTCACTTTCTATCAAGATGATGATAGACTTCGACCGAAGTTCAGAACGATAGAATTCGTAGGAAAAAAGGTTGGAAATAGGTTCGTACTGGAATACCGACAAGGGGGGAATGCAGATGGCAACGAGGAGATTCTGATGGTACTCAAAGATGTAGAATATGTGTTCAAGAAAAACAACAGCAATGAGCTCTCCGTCTCCAATAAAGAAGGATCAATAGAGATTATTCAGAAGAAGTCAAAGGAAGCATCCAAATAGGATGGTGAATGGAGATGAGGTTTAGTGACAGGAAGGCGACCGCATTCATATTTGCTGCATTGATAATAATCTCTCCAGCAGCCTTCTTCAATTTTTCCTCTGGTACAGTTCATTCTCCGGTAGAATCGACGATTGCGTCTTATCCGATCAACCTGAACATAATTTTCAATGACCATCAGCCTCTCTACAAAATAGTTGGGTCAAGCTTTTACCAGCTTCCCTGGACAGAAGCTCACGCAACTGCGGAGTACATCGAGCAACCGCTGATTGCGGGGATGTATCCCAACATAAACGTGACGTACGAACTGTCCGGATCTCTCCTCTACCAATTGGTCAACATATCCAACGATCCGCACTACAACAACACGTACATAGCCGATTCATTCATCCCCTACACTGATCTGAATACTTCGGAAAACGTCTCATTGCTTTCCAACATTACCTATTACTACTTCAGCACCCCAGGGTACGTATACGATCTTGGAGAACCTGCTTCGAATCTATACTCATCTCTGCACAATCTCTGGCAATCGGAGACCAAACTCAATGCCACTCAATTCGAGGACGCGAAAGTCCTGTGGTTTCTCTATGACATAAGCACGCCTCTTGTGGAGGGAGAGCTTGGCTCTAAATGGGTGAATGGTACAATTTGGAATTTACACAACCAAACGAACTTCAATCAGGGTGACCTAACGGAGATCCTGCAATATTCCAAGTGGTTGACAGGACAGGTGATCAACACATTCAGAGGTGTCGAAATGACTCCCTCTGGTGGAAACGTCGAATTGGAGACAAGCCCCTTCTACCACCCACTGGTTCCGCTGATGCTTTCCGACAGCTTCAATGGTCCCTCTGGCACGATCTCGAAGAGTTCGTTTGTGAACGATACCCGGGTCCAATTCTTGTACGGAATGGGTCAGTTTGAGAACCTGTTTGGTACAAAACCGTCCGGAGTTTGGATGCCCGAGAGTGCAGTCTCAAATCAAACGGTTGGAGTTCTTAATCAGTCGGGTTATCAGTGGTCTCAAAGTTCTGAATTTACACTCCAGCAGTCCGGAATCAGTGCACTAGCCTACGGAAATACGGGAGCAAATGCAACCACGATGGAGAATCTATACACCCCCTACAGTGTCTCTGGAGCTAATGGCTCGTCTACTGTAATGTTCTTCAGGGATGACGTTCTCTCTAACGACTGGGCTTTCAATTATGGTAGCCTCTCAACCCCGACAGCCGTCTCTGACTTCATAAATTACCTCAAGGGAGTATACAACACAATACCCATGGATCATCACAACGACACCCTCGTGACTGTTGCCCTGGATGGTGAAAACTGGATGTTCATGTCACCCTTTGCGCTGGACGGTGTCCAATTCCTTGAACGATTGTATGCTGCGCTAAAAGATAATTCCACTTACATAAGAACTGTCACTCCGACCCAGTATCTTGATACGCATCGCAACCTACCCACACTCAAGAATTTAGCCGATGGTTCCTGGAACCAGGGTAATGAAGTCTCTGCACCGTTCCAATCCATCACTTCCTTCACTCAATGGTCGGGATATCCCGTTCAGGATTTTTACTGGATCTCACTCAACGACGTAAGGAACAGGGTCATCGATTATCAGGCCGCCAACAACCTTGTGCAGCTCACCAACTACAGCCAGATTGTGCAGAATCTGTCAACTGACACCAATGAAGGCAATCTCACACGGGCGTGGAACGCTCTGTATGCTGCTGAGGGAAGCGACTGGTTTTTTGCAGCTGCACCTTGGGACATCAGTGGGTCGAACACGGTCCCATTTGATCTCATTTTCAAGGGAGACCTAGTGTACGCACTTGACCAGATTGGCTCTACGGTACCCTCCTATCTCTCTGTCCATCCAGTGGCTCCGATCACGCCTTCCTCCGTTGGTGAACCCAACCTTGCTCTGACACCTACCATCAACGGATATCAGTACACCTCCGAGACGATAATCGATGGAACTGCCTTTTCCGTTTCACAGAACAACGGATGGAAAGGATCGACTGTCTATGAAAACAACTCTTCCGACACAGGTACTCTCAATATTTCTCAGGTAGAAGTAGCGTACAATCCAACGGACCTATTTGTCCAAGTTGTGGTGAATGGAAACGCCTCGTCTTACATAAACAGCAATGACCAGAGACTGGCACTGTATCTTTCTGGTCCCGGCCTTGACTTTTCACAGGGTAACGTACTAGAAGACGTCCCGTTCACCAATTTTAGAACCATGTTCGGAAACACCCTCCTCGGCTTCCCTATCTCCACGATGTTGGAGCTGTCCCCCTACAACTTCAGGTCGGATGGTTCGGGTCAGTTCGCAGTATATAAGGCAGGCGGGTTCGGTGTCTGGAATTATCAGTTACAGGACGTCAACACCCTCGCTTATCTCGCCCAATCAATACAGTTTGCAATTCCACTCTCCTACCTCGGAATCGTTCCCGGGGAAACAATCTACCTAGGGGTGGTTGCATCCACCCTCAGAACCACCGTTTCTGAGATAAATCCTATTCTTGTCTCTATTCCAGCTTCCCTCGCAACATTTGCGCCCATATCTGCGATCAGGAATCCCGTTCCGGACAATGGACCCGGAAATTATACCTACCCCGATAAGCCGACACAGATTCCAAACGGGGCTTTGGACATGCAGTGGGTCAACGTCTCCCTAAACGATTACGACGTGCAATGGAATTTCACCTTCGGCCAGATGTGGAACGTATGGAACGGACCAAATGGTTTTTCCAATCAGATCATAGCCGTTTACATAATCGAGTCCAATGGCACGGGCACGACATCTCTGGGAATCGGCCCAAATGCCAATTCTTCCGAGCCATGGCAGTACATGATTTACATCTCTGGCTGGGCCACTTATGTTTCTTCATTTATGGGTGAACAGTTCACCAATGGAATGACTTCAATGGCCAACCTGTCTTCCAGGACTATAAGCGTTGTAGTTCCTCTGTCAGTAATAGGCAGTTCAGTAGAGAACTATAGGTATGTGATAGTCGCAGGTTCATACGATGGATATGGTGTTCAAGGATGGAGAATCGTGGATCCACTGAACACGAGCAACAGCGGATGGCAGGGAGGAGGAGGCTCTCCTCCGTGGAGTTCAAACATCTACGATTACATTGCACCATCCACCGTTGGGGAGGGCAGTCTGACCCAACAAGAAGCACTTTCGTACCACAACGGTAGCGTGCCAGTCTTGTCCCCAATAACTCTGCCTCTTCTGGGGAATGCTGCGTCTGCTGTTGAATTCAACAGCACGGAATATTCATCACCATCCATTGTTAGACAGAACAGCGCCTATTTCATGGACTTCATATCGAACATCAGCGGAGAGAGGATGGTATACCTCTATGAATCTTCAGACCTGAAGGAATGGAACCTTGAGGGTCCTCTCAGAGTATCTGCAGGTGCGAATTCGGTGTCCATATCTATACTTTACACCATGCTTATAACAGCCTATTCTGAAGGAAAATCGGTGAGAATTATGGGGTCGAATCTTACTTATCCATGGGCCCTTGGTTCTCCACCCGTTCAGAACCTGTTCACCATTACCTATACCTCCAACGTATCAGACGTCGCAATCGCGAGAGTAAACCAGAGTGAGCTGGCGATTCTGGCAAATATCGCTTCAGGATCCATCGATAAATATAATTTAACGTTGATATCATATCTACAAGGAAAGATGAGCGTCATCCGTTCCTCGACCATCGCATCCGGAGATTCAAACGGAACGGTGGCTGCCGCTAACTCAACGATTTTCTTGGCATTCTATAACACGACCCAAAATCAAACGATTCATCTATACGCATATTCGACAGAATTGTCCAAGCTTGGAAGCTTCGCACTTGAGAACGTAACAGGAATCACAAGTAATCTCGCAATTACCGCCATCTCCGGACAGGATGTATCAATTGCATATTCACAAAATGAGTTAGACAGGTGGACGTTATCGGTGGTCAATCACTCCGGGTCTAGCAGCAATTTCGGTGCTGTCGAGAAAATTGTTTCTTCTTCAGGAAAAGTTCTTGACCCAACAATAACCACTTTCAACAATGACAGCAAATTTACGATAGTCGCCGCTTGGGAACAAGGGTCTTCCACAGGATACGGCATATGGGCATCCAACACATCCATAACCATTTCGGCTTCGACGTCCCACAATTCTAAGCATCCATCATCTCTAGATTATGGCACATACATAGCAATAATAGTCCTCGCAGGGGCCGTCTTGGCAGCTATGTTGTTTTTATCGCAAAGAAGGAAGCGATGACTAGTTACTCTTGGCTCTCTTCTTTGTCCTTTTCTCTTTCTTTTCGTTAATCTCTAGAGTCAATTCCTTCATCTTTATGTCCTCAAGTCTGGCGGTCTTCCCGCCTACAGAATAGGTCTTTCCTTTAGAAGAAATGAAGAAAGTGTGCCTCATTCCCATGACGATTTCCGCACCGGGTATTTCTCCTTCCAGTACGATATCCTTCTCCTTCAAAATGCCCTTAACGACTCCCCTGAAACCGTGTTCGATCTTATTGATGGAGTTGATGGCTTCACAGGCAAACCATGCGGATGTAAAAATCCATTTCTTTTTACACAAGAAGTCGCTAACATATTCTGCAGGGAGCCAAATGGTGTGGTAGTAATAGTAGCTGAGAATGTGTATCATTTCATCCTCCGCAAAATATAGCGCATAATAGCTCTCAATACCAGTTCCGTTGACGTTCAGAACTCCAGTAGATCTATCCACAATAAGCACCTCTGACGCAGTTCCTGGTCTTCTCCGGATGACCATGTTGTGTTTTAGAGATTCCAGAGATTGATCATCTGTGTCGGGGTAGATGACAAGTCCAACAGTCACTCCCCTCTTCGCAGCCTCTATCAGGAACTTTTTTACATATTTGAATGTGGAGTTTGTGACGGAAATAAGAATTTCAGTCTTGGCGTTGTTGATCATTGATTTGATACTCTCGTTAATGTGCTGTTTCTTGTCTATCAGCCACAGTGCCGGTATGGCGACCGGACCGCTCGCTCTACGATTCTTTACGAAGCTTGATATCTCTTTCTTGAACTCTTGAAGGCTCTCAATATCTCTTTCAATTACCATCTCAACTGGAAGTGCCCTGTAGATCTTTTTCTTGTCCATGCTCCCCTGGATGAAACCCTTGTCTGTAAGAGTCTTGAATATGTCATAGACTCTTGGTTGCGGCACACCAGAAATTCTAGCTGCTTCTGTTGAGGTAAGCGGACCATTGATCAAAAGGCTGCTGTAAATCTTTATCTCATAAGACGAAAGTCCTAGCCTCTCCAATCCAGCGAAAATGTCTTGGTCCTGTCGCATAGTTTTCCCCTTCAGAGTTAAGAAGCTACTACTTCATCAATCTTCGCATTTACTCAGTGCTCTGTGAGAAGAGGTTTGTCTTCTACTACTAAAGGGTGTATTTTTTCGACATTGCTGCAAAGTATATTATGCGATTAGTCTTTCATTGTATCATGCCAGAGCTCTCGGTGCAAAACCTCCAGAAAAAGTTTGGCAACAAGGTAAAGGCCCTAGATGGTGTTTCACTGGACGTTGAGTCAGGCGAATTCTTCGTGCTACTTGGTCCCTCCGGGAGTGGAAAGACGACACTCATAAGGTGCATTGCTGGACTCGAAATGGTCGATTCAGGCACCATAACGATAGGAAATAGAGTAGTAACCGATTTTCCTCCGGGAGAACGCAACGTCGCAATGGTCTTCCAGAACTACGCACTCTATCCATTCCTCACAGTTTATGAAAATCTAGCATTCCCATTGAAAGCAAGGGGGAGACTAGCCAAATCACTGAGAGAGAAATCTCTTGATGGAAATGCAAGCAAGCTTGGATCCGTCCTTGGATTTGGTCCAGTCAACAGACAGACATTAAAGAAGGACATTGATGACAGGGTCCACAGGGTAGCGAAGATGCTTCAGATAGACGAACTGCTTGACAGGAAACCGGGAGAAATATCTGGTGGACAGCGTCAGAGAGTTGCACTAGGGAGGGCGCTAATCAGGGATGCCAGTGTGTACCTCATGGACGAGCCACTGAGCAATCTTGACGCAAAATTAAGGGCATCGACCCGCATTGAACTGAAGCACTTGCAGAAAGAGCTTGGTATTACCGTGGTATACGTGACTCACGATCAAGTTGAAGCGATGACTATGGGTGACCGTATTGGGGTCATCAATGGAGGTAAACTGATTCAGATTGGCAAACCGCATGACGTATACAACCTACCAGAGGATCTGTTCGTGGCGAGTTTCCTGGGCGATCCGCCCATAAACCTGATCGAGGCGCAGGTATCTGCTGACGATGATTCGTCAATAGAATTTGGAGGTTACAGACTTACTTTGCCAGGAGATCCAAGGTTGTCTTCGTTCCGAGGAAAGATACTGAAGCTGGGAGTGAGACCAGAGGACGTTACACTATCAAGTGATGGCGCAAAGGCCACAGTTCAGCTAACTAGGTCAATAGGGCGAACGAACTACGTATCGATGCTCCTCACGGAGACCCAAGAGGCGGTAACAAAAGTGACAACAGAAGCGGTAAATCTGAAGGACGGCCAGACGGTCAACATTCTACCAAACACGGGGACGCTGGACATATTCGAAAGTGATACCCAGAAACTGGTGTGGTCAAGCAAGAAGAAGTAGTTTCAGCCATGAGAATTCTCTAAATCTTAATAGTCTGTCGAATCTCATTTGTACATAGTTATCGAGAATCCCGACACGAGGTATTTCTGGAAGATGATGAATATTATGAATATTGGCAGGCCCATGATAACAGCGAAGGCTGAAAACATACCGTAATTTATTGCATTAGACGATATCTGGGTCGTCGCATACATGCCCAGGGCCATGTTCCAGAGACTGTTCTTTGAGACCAGAACGTTGATGAAAGCATAGTCCGTGTACGGTCCGAAGAATGCCAGTAGCAGAGTCAGAATTATCACAGGCATCGTCATTGGCACTAGTACCCTGAACAGCGCCTGAGTCCTAGAGTAACCGTCTATCTGGGCGGCTTCCTCGAAATCCCTCGGGATGGAATCAACATAGTTCTTGTTCATCCATGCAGCAAATATCACTGCACCAGCCGAGTAAGGAATTATCAGGCCAATATAGGAATTGGTCAGATGAAGAGTCGAGAACATGTCGTAGAATGGAATGATCATTATGACGAACGGGAATGTGGACAGGATCAGGAGCATGTACAGGATAGCCTTTTTTCCAGGAATTCTGAATCTTGAAAGGCCTATTCCGGATGTGATCGATAGCCCTATTCCAAGAAGACTGGAAGTGCCCGCATAGATGAGGGTGTTCGTAAGCCAGGTTCTCAGAAGAACACCGTGCTGGTATGCGAAGAGTGCCTGATAATTGTCAAAGGATATTCTGGAGAGAGTGGGCACCATTGAGGTGACGGATACCGATGCCAGTGTGGCCAGAGGGCTGAGCGAATTGACGATGATGTAGTAAATCGGGAAGATTGCAAACAATGCCACGAGTATGAGGACTGCGTGTGTCAGTATTCTCTTGATCATCCTGATTCTCCTGTAGTATGCATTCTTCCTCTCACTGACAAGTACCGTTTCTCTCTGCAATCCGGGTTCTGTTACATTATTTATCATCTTTCACCTCAGTAGAGCACGCTCATCATCTTCGTGTACCTGTTGATCAGGATAACAAACACAAGTAGGAAGAGAACGCTGACGATTGCGTATGCCGAAGCGATACCGTACTGCAGCAGGGCTGTTTGTTCATAGTATGTGTAGCTAACCAGTATGTAGGTCGATGTCCCTGGACCCCCGTTCGTAAGTAGATACGGGATGTAGAAATTGTTCCAGGTAAATACGAATCCGAAGACCGTTATGAATGCAATCTGTCTCTTGAGGAGCGGCAGGGTCACATTACCAAGTACGCCAAATGTGCCGTATCCATCCATCTTGGCAGCATCGTATAGCTCCTTGGGTACGCTCTGGAGAGATGCGGTATAGACGTAGGTGTAGTAAGGGAACGAGAGCCAGAGATTCACGAACATCATGGAAAACATTGCCATCGAGGGCAGGCCGAGCCAGAATATCTTTGATATTCCAAATAACGCAAGAAACTTATTCACGAAACCCAGCTGATAGTCCAACAAGCCCCTCCAGACGAGGATGGTTATGAAAGCTGGATAGGCCCAGGGAACGAGGTAAGCAGTCCTGTAGATCCTGTTCCCTCGAATTCCGGGTTGGTTCATGAGCAGAGCTAGGAGGAAACCAAATCCCGCCATGAGAACGATACTGCCTGCGCTCCAGACAGCTGTCTGCTCAAGTATCCTGAAAAGCTCGCCGGATCCAATGATGGCGGCGTAATTTCGCAGTCCCACTATCTGGTAGACAAAGAGGTGCGCAATGCTCCTGTTCGTCAGCGAAAGAAAGATGCTTATGCCGAGTGGGTAGAAATCAAGAAATGCTAGGACAGCAAGTACTGGTAGGATGAATAACATTCCCTTCCATTCGTAACTCGCTCTAACTTTACTTACAGTTGATTCTCTTCGAAACATATCCATCCCATCAAATGAGAAATAAAATAAAAAAGAGATAAAGTTTGTTCTAGCTGTAGTTAGATGCTTCCTCTATGGCCTACCAACCACTGCGACTAGGAAGATGTTGTGTGTAGCCGCCAGAGTGGTGTTCTCAACTATCGCAGCAAGCGGAACGCCGTTCGTAGTGAGTCCAGATATTATCTGAGTTTCAATAGAGTTCATGACCGAAGCTGGAGTTATTCCGGAGTTGTTGGAAGCATTCTGCTCTAGATTGGATGTTCCTATGTGGAAGGGAGTCCAGTAGTATGCCATCTGGGGAATGTTCGGGAATTTCTGCGTGTGACCTTCCTGCGCTATCCATCCTGATATCAGTGGGTCACTTCCGGGATGTGCACTCACATATGACCCTACAGACGTTAGAGCTGGTAGATCTCCAGCCTGAGTATAGAGGTTCAGCTGTGATGTGTAGTTTGTCATTTCCTCTGCGAACTGTACTGATGCCCAGATCTGGGCGCTAGATGCTCCACTCGCCTTGTTGTTTGCCACCAAGTATCCTATTGATCCCCACAGGGGCTGCGGCCATAATCCAGTCGCGTTGTTGATCGGTATTGCCGTTACTCCGAGGTTGGAGCCAATTGCCTTTAGGTAGGTAGACTGGTCCCACGGTCCGTCGAACATGAACGCAGAGTGGTTCGATTCAAAGTACGCCTGCTCATCACTCTCTCCGCTGAGACCGGGCTGACTCACGTGGTACTTAACTGTCCAGTTCCACACCCAGCTCATTGCTGCTATATCCTGGGTACTGTTTAGCATAGGGTACCCCGTCGAATTGAAAATTTCGCCTCCGAATGCTGGGAACCATGCTGCAAATCTGTATCCATACGTTGCGCCAATATCGTATGGCATTCCGAGGTAGGACGATCCCATATTCGTTACATTGACTGCATCCTGTATCATCTGATATGTGTTGGCTGGCGGCTGTCCGTTAGGCAGGAGGGCCTTGTTGTAATACATTGCAATTCCATTCGTATTCACTGGGAGTCCGTATATCGCTCCATTCAGCGTGAAGTCACTTATGGTACCGGAAGTGTAGTTTGCAAAAACGGTCGAAGGCAGATACTGGCTTAAATTTACAAGGAGACCACCAGCGTAGAGGCTTCCGCCGTTATCGCTAGAATCTCTGTAGACGTTGGGCGCTGTCCCCGAAGTGGCATCTGTCACGAAATTGGTAGAACCAACTGATACTCCGTAAGTCACATCGACAGTCACGTTCGTGTGAGCTGCTTCAAACAGCGCTAGCGACGTGTTGAATGCTGTGGATTCTCCACCTGCTGCACTTGTGTCCCAGACAGTAATGGTCACCTTTGACGGTGGAGGCGTCGTCTTGTGAGGCAGATAAGCAACCGTCACAGCAACTGCTGCTATTATTACAATAACTACAACTATTCCTACAATCAGTGCGGTTCTCCCTTTCTTAGGAGGAGTACCGCTACCACCAACAGTAGTACTCATAAACGATTATGATATTCCTTACCTTAAATGTTTGCCTAACCAGACCTGCTAAGTAAATATATCACAATGGAGTCTTCAAATGCTGATGCCTGAGATCACAAGTACAGATGGATTTTACAGCAATGTAAGATTTCAGATGAAAAGATTCGATTCAGTTGGAACTGCTTATTTGACTGGTGATTTCAACTGCTGGGGTGAGGGAAGTATAGCTTTTACAGGAAGGAAGTTGTTATCTGCGGAAATAGCTCTTCCCCCTGGACGGTATGCTTATTCGATACTCATAAATCAATACCACAAGCACCAAGAAAATGGCAGACCTGCTCGCAAGAGATCTCATCTGGAGCTGAAACTTGAGAAGGCATACCACAACCCTGCTCTATCTCAATTCTCGTGCCTATCAGAGGGATTGATGGAGCTTAGAATAGCAGTTCCAAGGGAGACAAAGAAGGTCGAACTCCACTGCAAGGGAAAGATATTATTCAAGAATAGAACGAAAGTTGATAACTACGATATTGTTTCTTTCCTAGTAGACGGTTCAAGCCCGTATTCTTTTACAGTGGAAGGCGAGAGACTACCTCACTCTGGAAATTATTATCCAAAGAATTCTACAAAGAGAATGTACGACTCCAGTGGAATCATTTACCACATTTTTCCGGATCGATTCAATAGGGGAAAAGGAGCTAACGGGGAAGGATTTGAAGAGTGGGGTGCAAAACCACTCTGGAACAATTACTTTGGGGGCACCATCAGAGGAATTGTTGAGAAGCTAGACTACCTGAAGAATCTAGGAGTTGAGTACATTTACATCAACCCAATCAACGAGGCGAACTCTAACCACAGATATGACGTATCGAATTACTATGAGATCGACCCAATACTTGGAAACACAGACTCACTGAAACATCTCGTTTCAGAGTCGCACAAGAGAGGAATGAAGGTTATTCTGGATATGGTCTTCAATCATTCATCAACGACATTTGAACCATTCCTCGACTTAATCAGGAACGGAAGGAATTCAGAATTTTACAACTGGTACATTTTCCATTCAGACAACTTCAAAGTCTATAGAGGTAGATACAGACCAGATAGCAAAGGAGAGGAACCGCCATACGAGACGTTTATGGGTCACGGCATGTTGCCGAAACTCAACCACTCCAATAAGGAAGTCAGGAACTATTTCAGAGAGGTCATCCGCTACTATGGGGACGAACTGAATGTTGATGGATTCAGGTTTGATGTTGCACACTCTATCCATCTCGACTTCTTCAGAGAGATCGGAAACGATCTGAAGCGAACCAACAAGCTGATTCTCGGAGAGGCATGGTGTGTCTCACCCATATTCCTGAAAGAAAAGTATTGGAACAGCGTCACCAACTATTACATGAGAGATGCAGTCATCTCATACGTCAAGGGCTCGATCACCATATCTGAACTCTACTCAAGACTGGAAAAGTTTTTGATTACCACAGGAAGGACAGAAGCGGAAAGAGTCATGAACATCTCAGACTCTCATGATACGGTCAGAATACTGAACAAGCTCGGAGGTAGCAAGAGGAAGGTCGAACTGGCATTTGCAATCCTCTACCTACTGACTGGGCTACCAACGATCTATTATGGTGATGAAGTCGGCCTAGAGGGAGGAAGAGACCCAGATGATAGAAGGTGCTTTCCTTGGAAGAAAAAGGACGAAGAACTCCTTTCTTTCTTCAAGAAATTAGGGGATTTTAGGATCAAGAACGATATCGCATACGGAGGAGCAATTTCATTCACCTCAAGGCCTAATGTTGACACCCTGATTCGATTCAAAAAGAAATGTCAGATCAGACTTTGTGTGCCCAAAGGGCGAACCAAACTGCCAACCAAGTTCAGCGACTTCCTTGTGGTAAAACACTCCAAAGCAGCTAGCGGTCTTCTTGATAGGGGCGATTTCTGTTTTGTCGTTTCACCGAATGAGTGATTAGATAAATACTAAATGGACAACTGCGCTATATCGCTTAATCTGTTTGTTCTACATATTTTTCAATAGTTTCAAATTCTCGGCAGGTTCTATTCTCTTGACAAATTTTTCATCTGCAGTGCAGAGATTGCAGTCTGTACTCTTTGCAAGAGCCAAGTATGTGGAATCATAGATCGTTGTACCATATTCTATTGCAATTCTCACCGAATCAATGTATAGTCCGTCCAATATGGGAAATAGAGCTATCTGTGCTCTCGCCAAGCTTTCTCCAACCTTTTCTAAATCACGAACGCCCATTTCAGGATTAAAGCGAAGAGAATTAAGAACTTCAAAGGGCATAAGCTGAACGGATAGCAGGTCTAATTTTCCATCGCTATAGTCATCAAAGATCTTCAGAGCCTTTTCCGAATATTCCTCTTCAACGTACCATTTTACGACCACAGAAGCATCGACCACTAACTTACTCGATTTCGCCATTTCCTAATCTCCGTTGTTGAATTCCAGCCCTTTGAAGGTCTCCTAACGCTTGCGGCTATTTCAAAAGCCTCCTTTATCTTGCTTCTGTCTATAGCTCGAGTTCTTGACTCCTCATCCTCAATCCTGGATTTTATTGACTCTCTGATCACTTCGCTCCAGTTGATGTACGAGAACTTCCTCATCTTTTCTTTTGTATCCTTTTCGATCTTTGTTGAAATTGTTTCCATGACAAGTAATACGAATTGGTAATTTAAGTATTACCAAATACAGAAATCATATTTCAAACGCACCTCCAAAGAATGCCCAGATAGTTCAATTAGAGGTACGGACTAAGGGCTATCAAATCTCTTTGAGGGCAGATACGATTGTATTCCGGTACACCACAACAGGTTATAACAAAAAATCAAGACACTTCCAGATATGATTGCGTCATAGGAGCTGTTTTACTCGATTCCAATAAGACTTTCCGAATACAGAGGCATAGTCTTTCAAGATATGGGTGTCAGATTGGACGACCAGTGAATGCAGAGTTTCCGGATCTAGACCAATTCCATAATACAGGAAGTCTAGTATTATCTTCTCCGGTCTTGATACTGGGATGAAGAGATTGGAGTAATTGACGTAATCAAATCCAAAAAAGTATTTTCTGTTCATTCTTCTCACAATAACCTTGTATCCCATTATGCGCCTGATACCAGGATTTGCCTTGGAGGTGGTTATTACGATCGGTACAGATTGCTGTGTCCATGTCTTCCTTATGGTCAGCGCGTATTCCATACCGTAATAAAAAGGTCTGAATGCGTAACCTGAAACTGCCTCGTTTTTGGAGAAGGTGTAGACACCTTTCTTAAGTCTCAACAATTCATTGTTCTTGGCCATGTTGTGCAGGAGTAGTTTGCTGTAACCTTCTGCTGCACCATACCTGGAGAGATATCTCTCTGCCTCGTTCGAGGTGAACACGGGTTTTCTTGAAAAGTATTCCGAGAAGTGCTTCTTAAAGATCATCAAGCCAACTCCTCAGATATCTCGAAATCTCGGAGTACGAGATGCTGGCGTTGCCCGCATAAACAAGCGATCCAAGAATTTCTTCGTCGAAAGGCGATGGCATAGAATCAAGGAAATTGGAGAGGGAAATCCTTACCAGATAGTCCTTTTTGTCCAGAAACTTTGTCAGTACAAACAGGTCGTAAATGTCCCTTACGAATCTTCGTCCTAGGTATGCTTCTATTTTTCTAACCAAGAGCTCTGTAGGAGTAAGGACGTTTATAGTTAAGGATGAGCCGTCGACCCTGTAATACTCTCTGATCATGCTCTCCCCTGTTCCTTCTTTGGCCTCAATCAGTACTGAAACGTCCCCGTTTGTTACTCGCAGGTTCGTTGGAGACTCGGGGTCTCTCCACAACATCCTCAAGCCATATTTGGGCAGAAGGAGCAATAAATCTTTGACGGACTTGTTCTTCATGTGACATCCTCTCCCAGCTAAAGCAGGGAGCTTCCTGATTCATAGAGAGGCTGAGCCATTTCTGGCTGGACTCCTCTCTCCACAGGCTTGAATTCGGCTCTGTCCGAGCCTATCTTCAATATGTTGAGGGCAGCATTCCAGTCCCTATCGGCAACAAAACCACAGTCTTGGCAGATATGGATTCTTTCCGACAGGGATTTCTGTACGTACCCTCCACACTTGGAGCATATCTGGGATGTGTTCTTGGGGTCTACCAGTACCACTTCGCCACCAGCCTCTTCCGCTTTGTAGCGAGTATACTGCACCAGCTTCCCCCACGAAGCATCTAGTATTGATTTAGCGAGATGATGATTTCTGACCATGTTCCTGATGGAAAGGTCCTCGAAGATTATTACGTCCGCTCTTGTTGAGAGTTCTCTACTGGCCTTATGGAGATAGTCATCCCTCTGTCTCTCTATTCTTCTTTCCACTACAGCAAGTCTGACTCTGGCCTTCTGTCTGTTATGGCTCCCTTTCTGTTTCTTGGATAGCTGTCTTTGTTTCCTTTTCTTCTTGCCTTCAGATCGTTTCAGAAATCTCGGATTGTCCATAGGGTTCCCATCAGAGTTCATGACCAAATTTTTAAGTCCCAAATCGTTTCCGACCGCAGTCTTCTGTTCTTTATGTTCCGGGTCTGGGAGGTCAACGGAGAAAGAGGCAAACCAGTCTCCAACCCTGTCCTTCTTGATTGTGACGGTCTTGATGATACCTCTCACATCCCTGTGCTTAAACATCCTTATTTCCCCTATGCCTGAGAGGAGCAGGTGGCCACTGTCGAGTATCTTGAATCCAGACTGTGGGTAGGTGAACGAATTGTACCTCTTCAACGGTTTGAATCTTGGAAAACCAGGCTTCTCGCCCTTCTTTACCCTCGAAAAGAAATTCTGGTATGCCTTGTCAAGCCTATCGAATACGTTCTGTAGGACCTGGGAATGAATGCTTCTGTACTCAGTCAACTGTTTCTTCAGCTCTGGAAGTTCCCCGTTCTGTCTGTAGGTTGTCTGTGTTATGCCGTTGTTCCTGTATGCCATCATCCTCTGTTGCAGGCCTGCGTTGTATAGGTCGTGCAGAAGATATAGCCATCTATCCATGGTTTCTATCTGTGAATCCTTCGGATACAATCTAAATTTGAATGTTCTTTCCATACCTGCCACTTGATGATTACAGCGTTATTAATGCAATTTCCGTTGAGGGAAGTCCATGTATCCTCATCGCAAGCTCAGAGGTTTTATAGCTTCCCTCAAACTCCTAACAGTAGTTATAAATGTCCAGGTCCTCAGAAAACCTCATTCCGCCATAACATCTCCATATGGCAGTACCCCCATAGAGTAGAGCGGAAGGTTCAAGTTTAGAATATATCAGCTCTACTATGTAGTCTTGCAATGAGGCTACCTTGAGCCTTTCTCCAGAAATCAGGTTTCCAATTGGTTCCATGTTGATAAGTAATAATTATAATATAACTTCCGCTTATTAAGACGATTTCATCTGGATTTAAGGATGGAATGGACAGTGCAGGATTCTTCGTTCCAATCTGGAAGGCGCCGAAGGGAATTAGGAGGTCTTAAGAAGGTGGAGTCACGCTCTATAGAACCCTGCTCATGGATTAATCTAGCCTTGAGAGACGGTTTCTCTCTTCACCTGCACCCATTTCCTGTGATCCTTTCCAAAGAGAGAATCCATTCTTGCTGACAGGTTTGCGAGGATCTCTATAGAAATCGCTCCGGGGAGAGAAATAAGGCTCCACTTTTTTCTCTTCAGGAATGTCACGAATATTTCCAAGAAGAGAGAGGTCTGTTTGAACAGAAGAGTGTCCATTATCCTAGGGTTCCATCCCATTTCCATCATTTCAAGATGTCCGAAATTTACCCTCCTTCTCTGCTGGAACAGATCGAACAGATTTGAGGGTACGAAATTGTGCACCTCTCCCTCTTCCAGATAGTTGACTGAAAGTCCCTTGTTCGCTGCACTGATACAGAGGAATGCGTCTTCGTTTATTACCTCCGGAACGTTATGAAGTAATCCCTTCCTCACGCAGATGAACTCTCCACCATGAACATTGCTATTCTTCTTTGATAGGTAGTCCATCTGAGCGTCGTGCATCTCCCACATGAGGGACCCCATTTTCTCCGTTAGCGTGGCT
>JAJYMI010000024.1 GCA_021787125.1 Thermoplasmata archaeon
TGCCCTTCTTCTTTCTTATTATTTCAGCTGCCATGTGTTTTGCTCTTTCTTTTTCCACCTTCAAGTATCCGCCCTTGTTCAGGTAGGAATCCCACTCGGAGGTGAATACCTCTGGGTCAGAAAAGTTCCATCTTCTCTTCAGCAGTCTCCTTCTCCTGAGACTCAGTAATATCATATCGGAGAGTTGAACGTTGTCCACGAAAACGTCTTCGTATACTCCAGACGGTATGTCTATCCCATTGATCTCCAGTTTATTCTGATCGGCTATCTTGATGGCCGTAATGTAGGCCTCTGGAGGTATAGACGTCTCTCCAAAATTTTTCATATAATACTCATAAATTATCTCAACATCGTCCATTTCCACTTCCACCGGACTCTTCATGTACTGCCTCAGCCCATCGACCTCTTCCTCCGTGACCGATAACAGTATCAAGTCAAAGCCTCCAGCGTTCAGAACCTGCTCAACGAGCTTTCCAGAATCCTTTAGTGCCTTGTTTATCCCCAGCAGGAGAATACGATCTTGACCGTCGAATTCGGCCCTCAACTATTTCGTCTCTCCTCGATCACTCCCTTCAGTTCGTCCTTGTCCTCGAACTGTTCAAGTTCGGAATAGGAAATGACGGGAATCTTGTATTTTTTTGGCTTTTCAAAATTCTTCTTAACTATCAGGATACCTTCCTTGTTGCTCATCTTGGACAGTTCACTCAGGTACTCGATCTTCCTTTCGACTCTGCCGACCTCCTCCTCTATCCCTCCGAGGTAGGAAGATTCCGAGTCTTCCATAAGAAAGTTCACTATCGATCTTCTTATGGGGTATATATCGAATCCCTTCCTGCTTATCTGCTGGTTGACGAGCCTCTCGAACTCCCTCATCTTCCTGAAGCCAGCTGTGAACTGCTCTCTCTCGACATTCCACAGGAACGATACGCATTCCATTATCTCTTCCCCCAGGAACTCCTCCATTTTCAGAGCAATATCGATGGAGGCAGACATGCCTGACTGATACATCAGAACTGTTCTCCTTGTCGTTCCGATCGCACTCGCAATTTCTCCCAGCGACAGAGACCTCTGTTCCCTTATCTTCTTCAGCTTCTCAGAGTCTATGTCTACGTAGAAACCACCTGGACCGGCCCTGACACTTGGTTCCTCTCCCTCTTTCAGGTAAGAAATCAGAGTCGGATGGGATATTATGGGCAGAGAATATCTGCTGTACACGACTCCGTCCTCTATTCTTTCTTCCCTGTTGCTCACTCCTACAATGAGGGGATGCGCTCCGAGGAATCTGGAAATCGCCATCAGCGACATGGAAGTCTCTTCTGTCAGTAGCCCCACGTTGTTCATGACCTTGATGACTATCATCTGGTTATCGTTCCTGATGATTAGATCAAAGGTGTACGACAGAGTCTCATCTGCATATACCGTGGTATAGCCATCCCTGGAGGCAGATCTTATGATAGAAGCAATTATTTCCTGTCTCTTGTCCATTACTTGTCCTCAGAGAATAAGATAAACCAAATATTTAAGTACTCGCTCAACGCAATTTGTCAATGTCCACTAGGCTTATCAACTCGACTCCTTGGTACTCCAGAGCCTCTTTTGCTCCCTCCTTTCTGTCCACGACCACAACGACCCTGTCAGTCCTGACGTGCATCTCATTGAGCTTAGTGACTGCTCTGAGAAGAGTTCCACCTGTTGTCGTCACGTCCTCGACGAAGCTTATCGTCTCGCCCATCTCGACCTTTCCTTCGTACAGTTTCTCGAGACCGTGCTCCTTCTTTTCTTTCCTGATTATGATTAGATCCTTTCCCGTCTCAAGTGAAACGGCTACTCCAAGTGGTACGGCCCCCAGCTCAACACAAGCAATCCTTTCTCCGGTGATATAAGGCGCAGCCCTCTTTGAGATTTCCCTCAGGAACTTTGGATTGAGGAGGGCACTCTTGACGTCCACATAATAGTCAGATTCCTTTCCTGACGTTAACTTGAACTTACCAAACTTTATGTTTCCA
Source organism: Thermoplasmata archaeon (assembly GCA_021787125.1). Lineage (GTDB taxonomy): Archaea > Thermoplasmatota > Thermoplasmata > Thermoplasmatales. Next base: position 2,007 of record JAJYMI010000024.1, read on the forward strand.
TTCTCCAAGAGAAAGCTCTCAATAGTTTGCCCCGACATCTGATCTCCTCAAAAATGGGAATGCCTATTCTACATGAATACTTTGCTATGGTTGACATAACCAAATTCGAGCAAGATCATCGGAAAATATTATTATCAGCGACTCATAAGCCTTTTAGCCGCTGTAGCTTAGTTGGTAGAGCACCCGGCTGTTAACCGGGAGGTCACCGGTTCGAGCCCGGTCAGCGGCGTTTTTGCTTAAGACAGTGAAAACATTTAGATCTGAGAAGACTCTTTTCTTGTGGACCTGGATCTGTCTTCGTACTTTTCGCAAGCGACAAGAACTTACAATAATCCGTCGCAGATTGCTAGAAAAGTAACCGAAACCTGGGCCAGAGACAATCTCTACTGCCCGAGATGCGGGTATCCGTTAGAGCCGTACAAGGATAACACCAAAGTCTACGACTTTTACTGCGACCACTCTGATCAGAGATTCTTGTTAGCCTCTACTTCAATAGACGACTTTCAGCTAAAGAGTACAAAGTCCTTTCCTTACAATTATTTCCCATCAAAATTGATCGGTGCAGAATATTATACAACAATCAGGAGTCTAGAAGAAGGTGTATTTCCATCTCTCATCTTGCTTCACTACGATAGGGCAGAGATGGAAGTACAGGACGGGTTATTTATCCATAGATTGTCGGTGACCAGGAACAGCATCAACCAGCGAAAACCACTCAGCGAACGAGCTGTAAGAAGAAACTGGGTGGGCGCCGAAATCCTGTTGAACAATATTCCAGAGATTGGAAAGATAGACATGATCCATGAGTCTAGAATAATACCCAAGGAGACTGTCATGAGCGGGTGGACTTCTGTCGAAAGAGTCTTCAAAGGGGACTTAGAAAATCGTGGATGGATCTCTGATGTGATGTTAGTAGTCGATGAGCTGCCTGAGGTGTTCTCCTTGGACGACATCTATTCTTACACATCACGCCTAGGAGAGCTTCACCCCAACAACATGCACGTCAAAGATAAGATCAGACAACAACTTCAAGTTCTGAGGGATCAAGGGTACCTGAAATTCGTCAGCAGAGGTAAGTATCAACGGATGGGACACTGAGCAGAAATGAGTCTTTTCGAAATTTGAGGGAGTGACTGGGAATTTATCGCCCAGTTCCGCAAGTAGGCTTAGGATCGATTTTCAGGTGTCTCCCTAAGAACTGAATATTCTAAAATAGAAGAAGCTGATGAATCATAGGATGGTACCGAAATCTTCTGGTTCCCAGAGACGTGGAACTAAGCCGAATCAAGACTCTTCCAGAGAACCCCATGGGAACA
>JAJYMI010000012.1 GCA_021787125.1 Thermoplasmata archaeon
TGCCTTCCCTCTCAGCGACTTTCTGATCTGCTGGAACTGTTTGCCGGGCACTCTCTCGATTCCGACTAGCGCTATTGATTTTGAGTTTCTTATCTCCTCGGATATCGCTTTAATCGCAGCGTCCTTTGATTCCGAGAATCTGTTATCTTTCATCTCATTTCACCTCGACCTTGACTGCGGGGCCCATTGTTGTTTTAACGTATATGGTCCTTATGTTGTCCTCTCCCTTTTCGAGCTTGGACTCTATCCTCTTAAGTACCTCAAGGCCGTTCTGTGTGATCTTTTCTATTTCCATATCCTTTGTACCTATCTGAACGTGAACTACTGGTCTCTCTTTGCTTCTCGCCTTGACCGTCCGTCTGAGGTTGTTTATGATTGGTACGGGGTCGACGTTTGCTGGAACCGGTCTTGGCATCTTTCCCCTTGGACCCATTATACCTCCTAGAATCTTACCCACCCTAGGCATGAGGGCCACTTCTGCAATGAAGAAGTCTATGTCGTTGACCATCTTCTTCGTTGCTCTCTTGCTATCGGACATCTTGTCGAGCTCTTCTGCTGAAATGACCTTATCCGCTGATCCCTTCGCCTTGGAAGCCATTTCGTTTCCCGATATCAGTCCGATCTTCACCTTTCTTCCCCTGCCATTAGGCAGGATTATCTCTTCGTTGATCCTGTTCTTCGGATTAGACAGATCAACGTCCTTCAGGTTTACGGCAATGTCAACAGACTCTCCGAAATTCCTCTTGGGAGATTTGTTGATTGCCTCTTCGAGGCTCTTCTTTAATGATTCTCCTTCCATTGGTTTTCACCAGAGTAGTGATGCGAGCAATTTGCTCTTCTACTCTAGATGGCGATTGACCCGTCTTTAATAAGTTTTTGTGTCTCCCTGGGGTCCTTTCCATCGACAGTAATGCCCATGGACACGCAAGTTCCAAGGACTTCCATAACGGCCGACTTGATGGAGGCAGCAGTCATGTTGTCTATCTTCATTTCGGCCACCTTCTTGATCTGGTTCAATTTCAGGTCTCCGGACAGTTTTGTCTTAGAAGCTCCCGTTGCCGTCTCAATACCCAGCTCCTTCTTTAGAAGGGCTGAAACGGGTGGTTTCCCTACGGATACCTCAAACTTCTTGGTCTCTGGGTCCACGGTCACCTTTACGGGGACCTGCATTCCAGAGAACAGTTTCGTCTTGTCGTTTATTTCCTTCAGTACCAATCCAATGTTGATTCCCATTGGTCCGAGGGCCGGGCCGAGCGGTGGTCCCGCTGTTGCCTTTCCTCCCTCAACCATAACAGATATTTCTTGCGGCATTCTTTAAACCTCTTTTTCCAATAATTTGACGGAGTCTGCTTTGACGGTCAGTGGAATCGGGACGATCGCATTCTGCAGCTCAAGGGTGATCTCATCTTTCTGCGTATCGACGTGCGTTATTCTCGCTTTCTCTCCCTTGAACGGTCCCTCAGTGACTTCGACAAAGTCGCCAACTCCTAGCGACTCGACTGCAGGTTTTGAAATCAGATAGTTCTCTATCTCTTGGAGCTGAACTTCTCCTGCGATCATGTTTCTTGCTCCCCTGACCGTTCTCAAAAGGCCCATCGTTCTATCCGGGTAGAGCGTTTCGATGAATATGTAACCCTTGACATCGGGAGGGACAAGAATGGAGAACAGATAGTCTTGTTTTTCGATCTTGGCCTTCAGTCCAATGTCTCTTGCGATCTTGACTTCCTGGCCTATGGTGGTCTTGACTACGATGATGGTCTGTTTAACTCTAATCGAGAATAAATTGCTCTGCGTACCTTCCAGTTTCAGGACGACAGTGGCGTAGTCTCCGATCTCTCCGCCCTTCGGGGATTCGATGGATAGTGCATAGGCCATTGACCCCTTCGGTTTTAACTTGTACTGGACCTTCAATAGGTCCTGATTCTTGGGAGAGATAGCAACCTGCTTGCCCCTCTTCTGCTCTTCAATGATGAACCATTCTATCTCTTCTTTCTGTTCGTGAATGTCCAGTGTCAGCTCTAAAAAACCCTCTTTATCAATTGATTCGTCGTTCTCTAAGACAAGATTGAAAAGGACTTTCTTGTTCGTTCCAACCTCGGAATCCTTGCCATCACTAGTCCACTTAACCATCTACGGCACCTTGAATAGCACGTTCATTAGAAGATATATTATGAAACCAAGTCCCCCTATTATGATGATGCCGGCTCCCGTTATCATAGCGGATTTCCCAAATTCGTCTCTCGTGGGCTTCTTGGCCATCTTGAGTATCCTTGAATACTTTCCTCTCCCTAACCTTCTGACTCTCTCCGTAATAGAGTCCTCTATATCTTCAATCCTATCATCCATGTCAACCATACAGGGCTACCTCTAAATGTACTTGTTCTTGGCTCCCACCAGTATGGCTAATACCTTTATATCATTTTTCATTGACTCGTCTATCCTGGCGCCCCAGATTATCCTTGCGTTTGGATTGATTTTCTTCCGGACTTCTTCTAGAACTGCGTGAGCCTCTTCTACTGACATATTTGAGCTTCCGGTGACAGATACGATCGCAGAAGTAGCTGTGGAAACCTCTAGGTCTAGGAGTGGCGAATTGAGTGCCTTCTTCGCTGCCTCAAGTGCCCTTTCCTGGGAACCAGACTGTCCCATTCCGATCATTGCGGTCCCTCCATCCTTCATCACGGTCTTGAGATCATTGAAATCCAGATTGACCAAACCTGGTTTGGTCACAAGTTCCGTAAGACCCTTAATGGATTTCATCAGCGTTTCGTCCGCAAATCTGAAGGCCTCATTGAGCGGAAGTCTCGGAACTATCTCCAGGAGCTTGTCGTTTGGAATTATCACAATGGTATCTGATTTTTCCTTCAGCTTCTCCAACCCCCAGAGTGCGTTTTCCTTCCTCATCGCTCCCTCCGACTTGAAGGGAGTAGTGACTACCGAGATTACAAGGGCACCTGCATTCTTCGCGACTTCAGCTACCACAGGGGCAGAGCCCGTTCCCGTTCCTCCACCCATTCCAGCAGTTATGAAAACAATATCTGCGCCCTCCACTGCTGAATTTATGTCCAGCTCAGCCTCCCTCGCAGAGAGCTCTCCAATCTGCGGGATAGCTCCAGCTCCCAGGCCCCTCGTCGTCCTCTTTCCTAAGAGGATCTTCTTCGATGCTTGAGTCAGTAGGAGATGCTGAGCATCCGTATTCGCAGCCACTATGTCTGCTCCTTGAATCCCTTCTTCCATGATGCGCGTTATTGTGTTTGAACCTGATCCACCACAACCAAAAATCTTGATGCTTGTCTTCAAGCTTTTCAAAACTTCTATTAACTCAGCGTCGGTGTCTTGAAATGTTTCTCCATCGGGCATACTAACTACCATTTTGATAAATTATCTGAATATTTATATGCTCTGATAGATTTTGAAGACCAGATATTGTATCAATCCTTGGAACAGGATGAACATTGTGGTGCTTCTTAATCTAATTTAGCATAACCATGAGCCATCGATTTGTTTGCATACACGAATGGCTCTTTTCCATTGAACCCAACTACTCCGAGGGCAAATGGAGAATTGCTCGCGATAGACTTCCACTCTGCTTCTAACCTGTCTCTTGCACAGTAGAGATCAAAGGATAACTGTCTCCTAATAATCTCCTCCCCGATTCCGGTCGCTGCAATTCCAAAACCATCCCTGACAAGTATCCCTGATCCTAGTATAGGGGTATCTCCAACCCTTCCTCTCATCATTGGGCTTGACCCTCCTGTCGAAAGCGCTGCCGCAATTTTTCCGTCAAAGTTTGCAACCGCTCCAACGGTGTCGACCGATTGGGTTCCCGGGTACAAGAATCTCTTATCATTCTTGGCTATCACTCTGGATTCCTCCAGTCTTTTCCTTGCGCGTTCCGTGGATGGATCGTAGCGCGGGTGACCATTCTCAAATGCAAACTTGGTCGCCCCATCCCCGCAGAGCATTACGTGGGGACTCTTTTCCATGACTTCTCTCGCCACCTGAACCGGATTCTTTACAGACTCAATGTTTATGACCGACCCGAAGTTTCCGTCGACCATCACAGATGCATCCATCTGAATGCTTCCGTCCAACCTCATTACAGATCCAGTTCCCGCATTGAAGTTCAGATCATCTTCCAAGTACTTGACTGCCGCAACCACTGCGTCGAGCGGGTCACCATAATTTATTGAAAATGATGCGTACTTGTTAAGGAGAGGGCTAAGTTCATCGCTGCTTCCAACTCCTCCATGAAGTATTATTTGTCTCATGGGCCTGAATACAACAAGGATAAATATTTATTACGCGCGTTGTTCAATTAATGATGTGGTTAAACCGAGACATCGTTTCTATTGGCGATCTAAGCGTCGACGAGATTATGGAAGTAATTGACAAAGCAAACAAGATGTTACCTTATGCTAGTTCAGGACATCCCGATAAACCCCTCTCTGACAAGATAGTTGCTACGCTCTTTTATGAGCCAAGCACGAGGACAAGACTGAGCTTCGAATCCGCAGCGATGCGAATGGGGGCCAGAGTGCTAGGGTTTGGATCTCTGGAAGCGAGTTCCGTTGCAAAGGGGGAAACGTTATCCGATACTATCCGAATCATCAACGCTTATTCTGACGCTATTGTCCTCCGACATCCCTCAGAGGGAGCCGCACGACTTGCATCTGAATTTGCAGATGTTCCGGTGATAAATGCAGGCGATGGAGCCGGTCAGCACCCCACTCAGACACTGCTCGATATATTCACAATTTGGAAGGAGTCAGGCCCAGTAAACGGGAAGAGCATAGGGTTCGTTGGTGACCTGAAGTACGGGAGAACTGTCCACTCGCTGAGCAAGGCTCTCTCGATGTTCGATGTATCCTTATATTTCATATCTCCAGAAGAGCTGAAGATTCCGAAGCACATCAAGAGGGATATTGAAAAGAAGGTGCCAGTGAAGGAGACAAAGAATCTTGAGGATGTGATAGAGGACCTGGACGTTCTTTACGTCACGAGGATACAGAAAGAGCGATTTCCAGATGTGGACGAGTACAAGAAGGTCGCAGGCATCTATGTGATTAGACCATCTCTCCTCTCTAGGGGCAGGAAAAACCTGATAGTAATGCACCCGCTCCCGAGGGTGGATGAGATCCCTGCTGAAGTCGATAACCTATCACAGGCCAGATATTTCAAACAGGCATCGTACGGGGTGCCGGTAAGAATGGCAATCCTGGACCTGATTCTCAGGGGTGAGTAGATGACCGAAGAGAAGATGCTCAAGGTGGAGAAAATCAGGAGGGGGACCGTGATAGATCACATTCCAGTGGGGAGGTCCTTCCAGGTGCTAAAGATACTCAACATATCCAGCGACCCTGGAATAACAGTGAGCATAGCGATTCACGTCAAGAGCAAGAAAATGGGACTAAAGGACGTCGTGAAGATCGAGGACAGGATACTCGACTCTTCGGAACTCAATAAGATAGCACTCATTGCTGAGGGTGCCTCTATCACAATCGTAGAGGAATACGAGGTAATCAAGAAGTTCGTGGTCACGCTGCCGGACATCATAACGGGAATACTCAAGTGTTCCAATGGCAGGTGCGTGTCGAATATGGAAAACAGCGTCAAGCCTTCCTTCACTCTGCTATCAAAGAATCCACTGATGATCAAGTGTCACTATTGCGAGAGAGAGATGGAAACTGACGAGATATTCGGGAGCATACTCTAGGGTTCGGCTCAGGCTTCTTCCTTGTGGATGATTATTTCCACTTTGTCTCCATCTTTTAAGCGGTGCCTCACTCTCAGATTGTCGGGAGATATAATCTCCAGCACCTTCTCGTAGTGAGTCCTTTCAGGGAGCACAATTCCGACCAGGTTGCCGAAAACGGTGGCTTTCAGCAGCTTTATTGCTCCGAATTTTCTTCCATCCTGCTCGAATGGTTCCACCTCGAAACCAGGAATGCTGTTAATGACTGAACTGAAACTTGCAAAGTCGTCAGTGAACCTCAGGTTCATCGTCCCGGGGAATGGCTCAAAATTTAGGAACTCCTTTATCTTTCTCACGTACCCCTCTCTGGAAATGTAGTACGATCCCTCACCGAGTCCCGTAAACAGAGTCCCCTCCACGCGAATGTCTTTGGAGGAACTGAGAATGTACTGTATAGTATTCAGCTGGTCCTTCAGTTCGTCAAAGGTCTTCTGCGTCATCGTAACTTCTTCTCCATGTGCGATTCTTCTTCGCACAATGTATCCATCTCTCTCTAGAACTATCAGATATCTTGAGACTGACTGTTGAGAGATATTGAGTTCCTTGGCAATTTCTGAAGAGCTGAGAATCATCTTCCCACCCTTGTGGTTGAATGCAATGCTCTTTAGAAAATCTAATAGGACCGGCTTCACGGCTTCCTCACTGTCCTGTTGGAAATTGACGTCACCCTTATGTTCCTCTCTTTCAGGCTCCTCTGTAGTTTCCTATCGTTGGTCACTACGATTCCCCCAAACGTTGTCGCAGCTTCTAGGATACCCTCATCTCCTTTGGAACTGACATCAAGAATTTTGTATCTGTCTGTGAGTTTCAGTGCGAGTTTTGCATTGTTGTCTCTTTTAGACAAGACCTCAAGTTCTCTTATCGCCGAGATCGGTACCGCAATCTCCTCCTTTACAAATTTTTCCAAATTTATTCTCTGCTTTATAGAATAGATCAGGGCATTCGTGTCCAAAATCATCACGCTTTTTTCACCATTATGCCCAGGGCATAGTTCTTCCGAATCCTATCGATCCTGACGGTCACTTTCTGACCTTTCTTCGCGCCGGGAATTATGACCGTAATGTCTCCCTTTATTGACAGTCCATCGCCGTCCCTGTTGAGATCCGTAATTTCGAGCTCGTAGGTCTTGCCTTCCTCGATCTTTTCTTCAGAATATTTTATCTCTTTGTGTGCGTAAAGCGGTCTCTCTGCACCGCAAGCCTTGCACCTTATAACTTCATTTCGGAATTCCCTGATCATTTCGGTGTCGTAGTTACCGCACTCGTAGCATTGGACGTACGTTCTCAGATATTCTTGAAACGCTTTGTCTATGCTCCCTTCTGGTGGTTTGCCCTTGAAAATCAGCCTTCCGTCTGCTACGTCTCCGGACAATCCAAACTGTTTTATGAGGTACTTGAAAATGTGGGACTCGTCCCTGTTGATGACTTCTACTATGTCCCTGAAATTCTTGATGATGGTCAACTTCCCCTCTGTTATGATTTCGGGTTTTGGAATTTGAAATCTCTTCTTTTCCTCTCTCTTTTGAACTGAAGACTTAACCTTCTTCAATAGGTCTGAATAACTCTTTTCATCCACTCTGACACATCGAAGACTTCCTAAATAATCTTTACAATGTTGCGTAAACGAACAAAGTGCAAGACAAGATTTGACATTTGACAAACCTTGTGGTCCGAGTTGGTAAGTCTTGTATGACAAACCTACTGGTAGGCGTCGAACAATCTAGAAGTGAATTTTTTATGGAAGAACCAGAAAATCACGTATTTTACGTAAGAAAGATTATTTTATGTCTAGATTTATTTTAGGATACATCTAAATTATTTGTACGCCTTAGTTAGAAATATTTATATACAGATTACTTCATATCTATTTCAAGAGGATTGGTTCCAAGTGGATTCTAGTAGTACTCGGAGAATTGCACTTCGTCTGACACCGCAGGAGGATGACGAGATAAACGACTTCCTTAGCACATCGCTAAGGTACAAGACAAAATCAGAATTCATAAGAGCAGCAGTTTATGCCTATATTCAGCACCCTCAGGTACAAACCTCGGTGGAAGAGAGTGACGTTAAGCTCTCAAAAGCAACACTCAACACTTTGGATCAGATGGTCATGAAGGGACTCTTCAGGGACAGATACGATGCAATAGAGTTTATCATAAGGAAAGTCAATGAGGAGCACTTCCTGCCGATGTGGCTCAATAAGCTTGTCAGGGGATACCTTGACGATAGGAACCTTTTGAATTTTGAGGATCTTCCCTTCGAAGAGAAGAGAGAAGAGAAACAGAGGGGTGAAAAAAAGTGATAGATAACGATAGGACTGGCGTATTATACAAACTGACTAGCGGTCTTAAGAGTGATCGAAAATTCCTAGAACCTTCCATAGTATGCATCGGAATAGGTGGAGGGGGTTGCAACATAGTGTCCGAGATCAGTCACAAGAGAAGGCAAGTGAATCTCTACTGCCTGAACACGGATGCGCTCTCCAATGCAAAGAGAAGCGACGTTGTTTCTCTGAACATTGGCGCTGATTACATAATGAGCAACAGGGACTCTGGAGGATACGTTGAAGTTGCCACGAAGGCATTCAAGGAAGATTCTGCACTGATCGACGTTCAAGTGCTCAGAAGAGCGGACCTGGTGTTGGTTGTGACGACCCTGGGAGGAGGGACAGGAACCGGAGGAACTGTGGAGATGGTGAAGCTGTTAAAAGCAGAGAACACACCATTCAAGGTGTTCGCTGTCAGGCCCTTCGAGTTTGAGGACAACAGGAAAGAGGTAGCCGATAGAGCTCTTTCTCAAATCAGGAAGGTAACGGACCACGTTGAAGTTTACGACAACAACGAATTCGAAACTCTCAGAGATATAAACACGAGAATAAAGGAAGACATGGATGATACAATAGAGAGCCAGTTGAAGCTCTACGATACGCTCTATGGAAAATACAGCGACTCATTTGACAGAATTGTAGAGGAAACGCTTACGGAAGTGCTGAACGAAAAGGTCCTCAGCATTGATCTTCAAATAGATCCACTTGAAACAGAGATTTCAAAGACCCATTAATTTTTATTTTTTCCTCCCTCTTATTTCATTACCTCTCCGAACCATAATTTCTTTGATAAAGGAAAATAGATATCGACAGTTCATATCTCTTTCTTGAATGTCATCTCTGAAAGTGCTCCTCAAGCAGCTTAACCCTGTCAATGGAGTGGAAGTCAATAAGAAACTCATCGAGCAGACAACTAGGCAGGATTTTGATGTAGCAATTTTCCCCGAGATGTTCTATTCAGGATACATGTTAAGGGATAATCTGAACCTCTATAATCTTGACCAGGGATTCGTCCGAGACATTCAGAAAGCTCTGAAAGATAAAATGATAATCTTTGGAGCTCCATACAGAGACGGGTTTCTTTACAACAGCGCAGTTGCAGTAACGGATGAAACATTTCAGATATACAGGAAGAGACACCTGCCGAACTTTGGGCCATTCGAGGAGCTCAGATATTTCAGGAGAGGCAACTCACCTCTGACGATCGATTTTAGGGGGTTCAAGATAGGGATTGAAATCTGTTACGACTTATTTTTCCTGGATTCTGTAGATAGAGGAATAGACCTATTGATAAACATCTCCGCGTCTCCCTTCACCTCCTATCCTTTCTTTGAGAAAGTTTTTCCAGCAAGGGCGATAGAATACCAGGCTTATTTGGTGTATGTCAACATAGTCGGCCTTAACAGGAATCAGGTCTTCTGGGGAGGGAGCAGAGTCCTTAACTCGGACGGAACGGAAATACTGAAATTGAAAAAGTTCGAGGAAGACTCTGGAGTTGCAATCATCGATTCCTCGGTACTCGAACTCAGTAGGAGAAAGAGAAGAGTCCTCAGCGAGGTACTCGATGACGCTGCGAAATGATCTGTTCCTGGCAAAGGTTCTGAACACAGAACTGAAGTATCAATATCTGAAGAACACACCCAGATTCCAGAAGAGCGATAGACAGTCCGTCGAATCCGCAAAGAGATATCTCTCAAACAACGTGCTTTCTTCCATTTACGTAAACACAGTGATTTACGGCTTCATATCTGTACTCTTTGGATTGGGGAGCAGGTCAGTCAAGTCGGGCGTATCGAACGAGAGTTTCATTCTGTTCCTGCTCCTCTTGATACTGGCTATCATGAGCGATACTCAGTTCTACAGGGGCGTGTGGGATATGAAGTTGCTAACGCCGCTGAACCAATTGCCACTGAAAGTGGAGAAGCGAGTCGTCCCCTTTTCACTGTTCTTTTACAACGAGCTTTATCTACCGTTCGTCACCATTCCTGCAGGGATCGTGCTCTCGATCGAAACCGGTAATCCTCTGCCAATAATCGTATTCTCCATCTTTACCGTGCTATTCATCTACCTTGCGAGGTTGGTCTCGCTACTTCTTGGAGTCACCTTTGTCAGAATGAACACGAACAGGAAGACCAAGAGACTGTACCTGGGCCAGATATTTCAGGTGTTGATCTTCGTAATATTCATCGTGGCAATCGAAGTCGCAACAAACCCTTCCTTTGAGAATTTCATCAAGATTCCCCAGTACTTCTACTTCTTCATTCCTGTTGCTTCGAATTATATCTCATCTCTGTCGCCGTATCCATTTGCAGCCTTTGCTGGAATATTTGCCGTTGTCTACCCAGCATACCTCTACATCCAAAGGAAGAGCTTTACTGAAAGGATGGAAACATTTGCAGACGTCTCTAAGGAACAGAAAAGAGGAATTCTTTTGAAAATGAGAAAACCTGTGAGATCACTGGTAGATAAGGACTTCAAGATAATGTTCAGGAGAAGAGGGGCGATCATGATAATGGTGATTCCCATCACGTTCATCATACCGATCATCCCTGTGCTTCTCTCTTCAAGTGCAAACAGTTTCCAACTTTCATTGTACATCCCCTATATGTCTTCCATCTTCCTCATAGAGTTCATCCTTCTGATCGGACTGGAAGGAAAGGCCGCATGGCACCTCTCTTCGCTTCCAATTACAAGGAGGCAATACTTCTATTCAAAGCTGTACAGCATCTTCGGCCTGGGACTGGTCTATTACTCCTTGCTCCTGATCGTTATTGCACTTGCAAACAGGGGCATGGTCTCATTCCTTCTGGCAAATTTCCCTTACTTTGCGCTCGTACTCACCGCCATCCTCTTCACTGGTGGGACCTACCTAGTGAATGCAATTCCTAAGGAGGTCTACTCGCTTTCACAGCAGGGAATCGGTGGGAGGTGGATATTTCTGAAGACATTTATCATCGGGCTCCCTGTTATCTTATTGAACGTGTTGATTTTTGCGTTTGCAAAGTATGTAATCAGTTTCAACATCTCTTACTATCTCAAGGGCTACAGTCTGACAATAATTGTGGATGTGTTAATCTCATACTTTTTCCTCAGATTCTTCATAAAAAAGGGAGATCACTTTTAGGTGTACAGTTATAAAACTGCAGATCATGGAGTCTAAATGGAAAACATCCGCAAGGTGGACTCCATCGTCCCCGATCCTGAAATAATCAGAGAGGCGGCCGAAGTGATTAGGAGAGGTGGAACCGTTGCTTTCCCGACAGAAACAGTCTACGGCATCGGAGCAAACGCCCTCGATGATGATGCGTGCAGGGGAATATTCAGTGTCAAGGGAAGACAACAGGACAATCCAATAATAGTCCACATAAGTGATTTCGACCAGCTGGAATATGTAACACAAGGCCTGCCAGCTGACCTTTATGAGGTATTCGAAAGAGTGTGGCCAGGACCACTCTCGGTAGTGCTAGAGAAAAAAAATCTGGGAGTCATTCCGACAGCTGGTCTGAACACAGTTGCGGTGAGAATGCCTGCGCACAGGATACCTCTGGAATTGATCAGAAAGAGCGGGAAGCCCATAGCCGCACCCAGTGCCAACAAGTCCGGTAGTCCAAGTCCGGTGCATGCTTCGGAGGTCTTTGAAGATTTAGGAACAAAGGTAGATCTTATACTGGATGGAGGCCCTGCCTATTTCGGAGTCGAATCTACCGTCATCATGTTCAAGGGTGATGAAATCGTATTACTCCGGCCAGGTGCGTTCTCTGCGGAAGACGTTCAAAGAATTTTCAAAAAGAGAGTCAAGGTGTCTGGTGAATCGCCTCAGACGCCCGTTTCTCCCGGTATGAAGTACAGACACTATGCCCCGGAAAAGGATCTCATATTAGGGAGGAGCGAGGAAAAGATAATCAGAGCGTGCGAAAGCGGGAATGTCCTTTTCATAGGAAGTTCAGAGACCGCAGCGAAGCTGAACTGTGAATCCATAATACTCGGATCAAAGAATGATCTCTACGAGGTCGCAAGAAATCTGTTTCCCTCATTCAGGAAGCTTGACAAGAGCAAGTATTCGACTGGAGTGATTGAAGGCTTCGAAGAGAAAGGGATAGGACTGGCAATCATGAACAGAATCAACAAGGCCACGAGTGGAAGAGAATTATAGTCGCTATCTGAGGGCTGGAAATGCCATATAGAATGGCTCTTCCGGATCGGTCACGGATTAATGAGTGATGCTATTTGTACAGTCCTCTCGATGTCAGATAGTCGAGAATGGTCTTAACGCTCTCGTCCACAGTTTGTTCATTTGTGTCTATGATAATCTCTGGAGTCAGTGGTTCTTCGTACGGAGCTTGCAATCCAGTGAGGTTTGTAATTTCTCCCGCAAGTGCCTTCTTGTAAAGGCCTTTTGGATCTCTCTTGATAAGGACGTCGAGGGGACACCGCACGTAGATTTCCACGAAGTTGGAAATTTCGTTCCTGGCCTTGATCCTCACTTCTCTGTATGGAGAAATCAAAGGGACGAGTGTCGCCACACCGTTTCGAGACAGTAGCTTAGCCACAAAGATGACTCTCTCATTGTGCTTTTCCCTATCCTCCTTCGAGAACCCCAGATCCTTAGACAATCCCTTCCGAATTTCGTCTCCATCCAATATCTCGACTCTTCTGCCGTCACCAGAAAGAATTGTCTTTATTTTTTCAGCGAGAGTTGTCTTGCCTGCTCCGGGGGGGCCAGTAAACCAGAGGACGAATCCCGATTCACTCAACATATTCCACTCCCTCCAGAGGCTTTCCCTGTATGCCATACATCTTCCTCACCCGGTACAGCTCCAATATTGTTGGTGCGATCCTGTAGATGCTAGAATCTATTACCTTACCGATCTTCTTGTTCTTTCTGTACAGTATGTATATCCCATCATAGTCGTGCACTGCGTCGTCGGGGCCGGTATCGTTTTCAAGGAGGTAATCGGACTCGTATCCGAGGGTCCCTGCAGCCCTCCAGCTTAGATCATCCAGGTATACGAACAGGTCAGACCGGTCACCGTTTACGACACTATAGACTTCTTCTGGCTCGAAAACATTGGTCTTCCATTCCTCACCTGACGGGCCTCTTATTGCCCTAATCTTCTCCTTTAGGCGATCCAGTTCCTTCCTCACATCTTGCTTCTCGATTATGCCTTCTGGTTCTCTCCCTTTTATGTTAAGGAAAACCCTAGCATAGTAGCCTCCCCAGGCCCAGGCCTTTGAGTGAGACCAATCAATGTCCAGGTCTTCCAGTGATGATCCCTGCTTGGGTGTCCCATCCTTGAGCTTGAGATATCCCTCTCTTATGAGCCACTGGTTGATTGCAAAGGCGCCCTTCATGCTCTTCGCACCGTGGTCAGAGACTATCAGTACCACTGTGTCGTCGTCAAACCCATCAAGCAATTTCCCGATGTGAGTATCGACCATCTTGAAATATGAAATGAACTTGTTCCTCATCTCCAGGTCATTTTCATAGAGATGGCTGCTTTCGTCAATGTAACGCCAGAACGAGTGATGAATTCTGTCTATCCCGATCTCGACCATGAAAAAGAAATCCCACTCCTTCTCTTTTATCATCTTCTCAGCCATCTGGAATCTCGTGTCTGTCATTTTGTAGATCTCGTCAATTATCTTCTTCTTTTCAGGCTTCCTGAATTTTACGTCGAACTGGTAATCGGGGAAGTTCCTCAGTATCTCATTCTTCAGACCAGGCGGGTAAGTGAATTCCTTGTCTTTGTCTGGGGTAAGGAAGTCCGTGACGATAAAACCAGGTATCGGTTTCGGGGGGTACGATGGTGGAACGGCAATGATGATGCTCTTCTTATTTCTCTTGCCGAGTATCTCCCAGACAGTATCATATTTGATGTCGTGTGAAGTTGGTATTTTTATTCCATTGTAGGAGTTTGGGATCCTTGATCTGAAGCCGTAAAGACCCAGTTCCCCTGGAGATCTTCCTGTAGCCATTACCATCCACGCTGGGACAGTTATCGGAGGGTCGCAGCTCCGGAGTCTACCAGAGACTCCGTTCGCAGTCATCTTTGCTAAGTTGGGTAACTCTCCCTTGAGCTTGTTGAATATCAGATCTGGCGCTGCACAGTCCAGTCCAATAACTGCTACTTTCATTCTTTTCACTTAATCCAGATAGCCCAGAGATCTCAGTCTGTCCTTCACTTTCTTCTCGTCCTCTGAGTTGAAAGCCTCCTGGTCACTTCCGTGCGCAAGGATCTCTCTCAGAACAAAAGTCACGTAGTCGCTGACTGACGTAAACCCAGTACCTTTTATCTTCTCTTGGATCTTCTCAAACAGTGGAGTCGGTAACGAAACGGTCGTGTATTTCTTTTCCGTAACCATAAAATGTCAGATAATTTCTATACATATAATTTACCTTAATTAAACTAAATGTATACGCCACTGAGACGCTTCATTTGCATAACTATGGAGCGAAGTTCTTGATGTCTTCCGTAAGTTGATCTAGTCAGCACGAAGACATCACTCCTATTCTAGGGTAAGTTCTGTTCTAAAATGCCACTTTCCTATCTTCTTCCTAATCGACCCACGATCTTAGAACTCCGCTTCCACAGAGTCTATTGAGAAAGCACTCTGCTAGAACGTTCTCAAACAAAAATGTAAGATAGAAAGAATTAAATATTGTATGTCACTTGGACAATTCTGGTGATACGCGTGGCTGATAACAACACTATATTCATCGGGAAGAAACCAACTGAAAACTACGTTTTTAGCACAATAATGCTCTTTACAAATGGAGCAGGCGAAGTCTCAATAAAGGCCAGAGGAATGGCAATAAAGCGGGCGGTCGACGTTGCTGAAATAGTTAGAAACAGAATGGAATCAATGATGAAGACCAAGGTAACGTATTCGGACATTAAGATCGCAACGGAGAAGGTCCAGCGGGAGGACGGAGAGAGTAACGTTTCCTCCATAGAGATTATCCTAAAGAAGTAGGTGAATGATCACCTACCGCTAATTTTTTTGATCTGATTCAGTAAATGTTCCAGATTCTCCACAGAGATGGTTTGGCTAGAATCGGAGAGCTGGAGATTAACAATAAGAAAATCACAACACCGGTGCTTCTACCGGTGATTCATCCTTTCAAGACCGATCCTTGGATATCTGCAATAAAACAGATGAAGCTCGGAGGGGTCATCACCAATTCTTATATCCTCAAAAAGGGAGGTTTCCAATCAGGGAAGGACGTGCACGATCTGCTAGGTTTTCCAGGGCTGGTCATGACAGACTCTGGTACGTTTCAGGAGCACATGTATGGAGAACTGAAGGAAGGAAACATTGAGATGGTGAAGTATCAGGAGAGCATAGGTTCCGACATTATAACGATCAGAGACATCTTCTCCGAAATGGACCACTCCAGGGAAAAGATAAGAGAGGACTTAGAGGAGAATTACAGGAGAGGAAAGGAAGCTTTGACAGAGACTGAGAGGTACATCGCGTTACCCGTGCATGGAGGGATTTACGGTGACCTAAGACAAGAGAGTGCCAGTATGATGGGTTCTCTCGAAAGTGAATACTTTCCGATCGGTGGAATAGTCCCACTAATGGAGAGGTACATGTACGCCCAGGTCCTCGACGCGATACTCAACTCCAAAATGAAACTTAAGAGTTCTAGCGTGATTCACGCATTTGGTGCTGGTCATCCGATGTTTTTCCCTCTGTTGTTCCTGACCGGGGTGGACGTGATAGATTCTTCAGCATACATAAAGTATGCAAGAGATAACAGGATCCTCACTGAGACCGGTACTGTCGAACTGAAGGCGCTCTCTGACGAACTGCCTGCATCCCCATACTTCGACAAGTATACAGCAAAAGAACTTGAGGCGATGTCCCAGGACGATCGCACGATCATCATAGGATTGCACAATCTCTACGTATCAGTAAAAGAACTCGACAACATTAGGCAGCAAATAAGATCCGAGAACATCTGGAACTATGCAGAATACCGTTCTCACTCTCATCCCTTGCTGCTGGAAGCGTTCAGAAAAGTGCTTGAATACTATGAATACACAGAAAAGTTCGAACCACACTCAAGGAGGACCCCATTGTTTTATTCCGGAGACGAATCACTTAAGAGACCAGATATAAGGAGATTTATCGCCAAAGCGGTGAAGCAAGAGGGGGGAGTCAGGATAGATAAAAAGCCATACTCTTATTACTCGGACGTTCCAGAGGCGTACGTGGAGAGTCAATTCGGGACCGTATCTATGTTCCTGGACGAGACATATCCAGTTGCCCAGTCTCTCTTCCCCGGCGAGTACTACGAGAGCTACAAAGACATAACCAAATTCGAGAAGCCAGAATGGAAACAATTTCTTCTCAACAAGGTCGACTACGTATTCAACTATCAGTTCGGAAAGAGCCTCTTCTCTTTTGTGGACAGGGACAGGATAGAGTTGCAGAGGAGCAAGAACACAGGTAAGATTAGAAATGTATACTACGATGGTAAACAGATCCTCGCACTCAGGGCTTCGGATGGGTTGTTCAGTTTGAATTATGAAGGTGCCATTCTACTCCATGCAAACTTCAATAGTCCTGCTCACAGAGTAGTCGTCGATCCAGAAGTATCTGACTTTATCAAGGACGGCAAGAATGTGTTCGCAAAGTTTGTGGAAAATGCGGATCCACTGATACGTCCACACGACGAGGTGCTAATAGTTGACAGAAATGATAATATGTTGTCGTATGGCAGAGCGATTTTAAATAGGGAAGAGATGATCGATTTCAAGAGGGGAATAGCAGTAAAAAACAGACTAAGGTCCAAGGACTCGAGTTAATAATTTATCCGACCGTGCGCTTCCAAGAGAGTGGAGCTTAGAAGAGTACGAACGATAGATGAATACAGGGCCGTTGAAAGCATTCAGAGGGTTATATGGGGGATGGTCGATGAACCTCCAGTTCCGCTTCCCATACTAGTGGCTATGAATTCCAACGGCGGACTAGTCGAGGTCGCTAAGGATGATGAAAAGGTCGTAGGGTTTAGCCTTGCTTTTCCTGGAAATCACCAAGGTAGCAGGTTCCTGTACTCACACATGGCGGGTGTGCTTGAAGAATACAGGAACAAGAACATAGGATACGAAATAAAGGTGCACCAGTTCGAAGAAGCTCGCAAGATGGGTTATTCCGAGGTAAGGTGGACATTCGATCCGATGAAGACAAGAAATTCCTTCTTCAACGTTCATAAGCTAGGCGCCTATGCATATGACTACAAGATCAACTATTATGGAATCATGGGTTCTCGCGAAAATGAGGGAGTGGAATCAGACAGGATCGAAGCACACAAATTTCTAGACAGGGAAAAGGTTGTCAGCGATAGGTACGATGTCGGAGCACAAATCAAAGACTTTCCAAAACCGTGGAAATCCGTCGATATCCATGGCAAATCGATAGCGATTGAAGTTCCGTTGGATCTCGGGAGGGAGGATCTAAACCTTGCAAAGGAGTGGAGATTGGCGCTGAGGAGTGCCATCACGACCCTTGAAGGAAGAAGCTATGTCATGAACGATGTCGTGAGAAGAGACAATTCTGTATTGATGATATTCACTCTTAGAAACATTGTCGGATTAGAGTAAGTTCAGATTGAGAAATCTTCCACTTCTGCTTCCTTTCTTTTCCTTGGAATCTTCTTTGTTTTCCAGTAGGTCGTCACATAGCCAGCAACCAGGTTTCTCAGTTTTTTAGATGCGTCGGGAATGACCTTGTCCACTATCTCCTTGTTGTGTTCAAAGTCTTTTCCAAGGTACTGCTCATATTCTTCATATACCTGTCTCGCGACCGTCTTAACTAGTGTTGGCCTAATGGCTCCCATTGCTCACGATATATTCCCAAACTAATTAAATATTTCATTAAACGGGGTAACAAATTCTGCCGAACCTTTAAGAACGGAAAACAGGGCTGCATATGTCGGAATCACGCTATTGCCTTCTTGAAATTCCTGTTCAGTCCCATCGAATTCTAGCTTGATCTTCCTAGTGAACGTAACTTTGGTCTCATCACGGAAGACGTCGGGTATGGCTTCGACAAGGGGATTGAATTCTGTAACTTTCTCCATTTTTAGAACCTTGACAAGCATACCGGTCTTCCCATGCAGACTACCCGGTGTTCTGATCAGGCGGTGGATGTCTATCGTCACGGGCTCATCAATCTTGGAGGAGAACCGCTTGATAGCAACTTTCCTCGCAATTCTGTCAACCGAACCATCACTTCTGAATTCTTTCTTGCTAACGTTGCCTATGCTCTCGCCAGCCTCTTCCTCGATCCTCTGTTTCCAATTCCTGTCTTGGGAATCTAGGACCTGTGTTAGGGAATTCTTTACAAGATTTATCTTCTCATCCCACTTTGTCCTTGAAGTGGATCTGAACTCCGAAGACACACATCTACCCGAGATGTAATCGACGATTTCCCTTCTCTCCTGAGATTCCAGTGCCTCAAATACGGAGTAGACGTGGACGTGGTAACCCCTGCTGCCGGAAAAGACAATTTCAAGGTTCTTACTGCTGACGTTGAGATCATCA
>JAJYMI010000087.1 GCA_021787125.1 Thermoplasmata archaeon
TTTCACCTTTCCAGTATTTTTCTTGATTTTCGATACATGTTGTAACCTATATCGATGTTTGGAACCTTCGGCTCAGCTTGATGAGGCGGTCAGCAGCTGTCATTTAAGAGAGATTAGACAGTCATTCGTTGAACTCGTGAGATCTGTAAAGCATTGTGAAAACGCCTCCAAGCAGGAAGATCAGTCCCATTCCTATTCCGTAGAGTGACTGGTTGAAAGTACTATCCGGGGGTATTACCGATATGATGGCAAGGATCGCGACAGCAAGTATTCCGTAGATGCTTCCAAAAACGACGTGAACTCTGCCAGAGGTGACCCTTGTCTTCTCTTCTACTTTTATTCCGTATATCATGGCAAAGGTGACCAGCAGGGAGACCGCAAGAACTACCGTTAAGAAGATGGTGGCAAATGTGTGATAAAACGATCCGTTTCCTAGTGATGAATATATTGATATTCCGTCTAGAATCGATATGAACGCATCGAACGCGATGAGGACAAAGACTTTCCAAGCACTCTTCATTCTTATCTTTCCTGATTCAATCGCCTTTGATATGTAGGAGACAGTTGGGATTATCAGTGCCAGGGGAATGACAAAGAACAGGAGTCCAACTATGTTGCTCACCGGTACACCTGGAAGTAAGGCACCCCATGCGGATAATCCAACTAGGTAGATTATTCCCACTATTCCGGTAGAGACGACGATGGGTCTTCTTGAGGGTTTTAGAGTCGTCGATTTCTCAATATACGGGACCAGGAGAAGGTAAATAAGAGGCGCTCCTGTGAAAATCACGGTCGCCCAGAAGGGACCAACAGTTGCTGATATTCCGAAGTCGAGTTCCTTGTATATGAACAGCAGAAACCAAGGAGGATACGGCGGGACGGCAGAGGCTAATGGGCTCGATGCGGCTACCTGAGGAAATGGAGAGAACAAAGCAGGCACACCGGGTATGATTGCGATTATTGACGGTATGAGGAATATCAGTGCTAGAGTGAAGAGAGCAATTTGGGTCATGTAGAAAAGATTGTTCGGGTACCAAGGACTGTACGTAGAGTCTTCCTTATCAATCGCCGGGACACGATATCCCACTTTTTCTGGTGCAGGCATAATGGTGTTGTATTCTGCGAGGAAGAAGTGAGCTGCAAACAACGCTAGGATGGAGCCAGCAAGTATGATGTGCCAACCCTCAAATCTGGTGAAGAGTGATATATCGGATCCGTTGCCGAGGAAGATCAAAGAGAGGTACTTACCTATGATAGGGAAACCTCCAGCTATACCTCTGGCAACATCAGTTGCGTCAGAGGAAAGGACGTCACCGGTCATTGAATAACCGAAATATGAGACTGCGACTGTAAGCAGGAGAAGTGCGACTCCAGTCAACCACTGCATCTGTCTGGGCTGCTTGTACGCACCAACGAACAGGTTCCTGAGCAGGTGAAGGTACACCAGGGCAATCATCAAATAGGCACCGTACAGATGCGTCGTAAGAATTATCGATCCGTAGGGGACGCTTAGTACAGATTCGGTACTCACATAGGCGTTGGAAGGCTGATAGTACAGGAATAGTATCACTCCCGTAATGACTTCGTAGAAGAAGACTATCATTACCATTGCGCCAGTCCAGTACCAGATGCCTCCCCTCTTCCTCATGTAGTCGGGGACTTTTCTTGGAAGAGGTTTAGGATCGTTCATGATCTGTTCTATCAAATTTTGTTGCTTCATTTCTTCACCCCTCAACGGTGTTAACGACTGCACCCTTCGTAGTCAATGCGTTGCCTCCGGAGAGATCTGACGTATGACCGTATATTGTCGCCCCAATTAACTGAGATGCTGTGTAGGTATCGTTGGTAGAATCATAGGAGAGCACTATGCTAGGAAGCGGCGATTTGGTTGGGCCCGTAACGATGCTGAAACCCTTGTAAGGGTCGTAGGTGCTACCATGACAATCGCAGTGAATCTGTCCACCAAAAGAAGATGAAGATGGAGTGTGAAATCTCAGCTCGGGTGGAATGCAGCCAAGGTGCTGACATATTGCTGAAGCTGCAACTACAGATCCATATGGTCCCACACCTGCCGGCGACTGATATTTTTGCCCAGTGGCCGGAACACTCACTTCGTACGAACCGACTTTGACATCACTGTTGGACGAATCTCCAAGTCTCAAGAGAAAGTTTGGTTCGTTTTGTAGGGGATAGTCGAAAGTCACTAGAGCTGGGTTGTTCACAGCAATATCTGAAGTGTGGACGGGATTTCCATTGGGAAGCACCAAGATTAAAGTGGGGAATGACGATTCCACAGCAGAGTTTTGGGGAATGGCATACTGGATAACGCTTCGTAAGGTCCCTCCCAAACCTGCTCCAATTATCAGAACTCCCATCACCTTCAGAAAATTCCTTTTCTGCTGATCCGTCGGAGTTTGTTCTGTAGGCAATTCGATCCCCTTAAGATACCTGAACTGTTCCCATCATCCAGCCTGGTGTGCTCATCGCTCCGTCCCATCCGCTACTGCTGCTTCCGCAAGGAACAAAACACTGCCAGTTGAAGGATCCAGTAGTGTTTAGATAGAACTGAGTCACGGTTACGGTTCCTCCTGAGGGGTTTGTCCCGCCGAAGGAGGGGATGTTTAGCAGTATTTGGCCACTCTGTGAAGTGATCGTGAAAGTGTGAGAGACTTCCCAACCTCCACTCGCTCCTCCAACCCATGGCATAGAAGAGACTGCCCATCCGATACCTTTCTGTATAGCGATGTTGTTTGATGAATTACCAGAGAGCGTTGCGTTGATATAAGACGATGATCCATTGTATACGTATTCAGTTCCGCCAACAGTTCCAATTACCTTTGCATACGTGGAATTGTTTGATGTTCCATTTGAGCCTAGATTCGCAGCTAGAGCTCCATCATAGTCAATAATCGTTAGAGTGATAAGCGTGTGAGCGGGTAATTTTATTGTAGCTGAAGATGCAAGTTGTCCGTTGGGTTCAACCACAAAAAATGCAGGCTGTGTGCCCGTAGAGTTGTTGAACCAAACGTTTGGAGTAACAATCATAGTAAGCGACGAAGACAATTCCTGAGTTGTGGGAACGGCAGAGACCTCGTGATAATAGGCTGCTCCTATTCCGATTCCCCCGACCAATACGATGGTCGCAATCAGTGCATATAATGTCTTTTCTGATATCATCTCCTCTGGAAGAATATCAAATTCATAAATCTTATTCAAATTTAGGTACAATTTAATTATTTAATTTAATTTGATTTTTAACTAAAGAAAAAAAATTTAATCAGTTGAGCCATTTGTCGAAAAAATTTCCCGTTAGTTCAATTTATTTAGATTTGTTAACAATAGATTTTTCATAAACATGCTTAGTTTGACATTCATTGCACGACTATCTGACAAATTGGAGTCATCTGTAATCTGATTAGAAATATTTGCGTTGGAGGAAGACGTTTCATCGTATCAAAGAGAGAGATGACTATCTGAAAGACAAAAGATGAGGATGGTTAAATAGCTGACGCGGGTTTCATTCAATATGGGAAACGGATTCAACACGAGAGCAGTTCAGTCGGGAGAGTTTAGGGACGAAAGAACTGGAAATGTCACGACTCCAATATTCGAGACTTCCACTTTTCTCAATCCAAATCCAAACCCATCCGCATATCTCGACCACACTAGAAACAAAGCGTACATGTACACTAGGTGGGGCAATCCGACTCTTGAGGCCCTGGAGAGAAAATATGCCGTACTAGACTCTGTAGAAGAGTCTCTTTCTTTTTCAACCGGCATGGGGGCAATAACCTCGACAGTGCTATCTCACCTCAAGAAGGGAGATAGGCTGATCTCGGTGAAGGAACTGTACGGAGAGACTTTCATTTTCTTTACAAAATTCCTGCCATCGATTGGAATCGATGTCGATCTGGTGAAGCTTGATGAGATGAACAAAGGAGAGATCGATCTGAACGGTTATACTGGTCTTTACGTTGAATCCATAGTCAATCCCACCCTTGGAGTGTGTGATATACAGCTGCTGGGAAAGATGGCTAGGGAAGCCGAAGTTCCGTTGTTCGTCGATGCCACTTTTGCCTCTCCCTTCAATCAGAATCCCTCAAGATTGGGGGCCACATTTACTCTCCATAGCGGAACTAAGTATATCGGAGGACATAGCGACATTCTGCTGGGACTTGCCGGTTTTGATAAGAATAAAATGGATTCTGTATGGTCAAAGAGAAAGATGCTTGGTGCATCGCCAGACCCCATTCAGGCATTTCTCGGACTCAGAGGCCTCAAGACGCTTGGTATAAGGATGAAGGTGCACAATGAGAATGCTACTGAGATTTCCAAATTCTTATCAGAGCACGAGAAGGTCGAAAGAGTTCTATATCCGGGCCTAGAAGGTTTCGCTTACAACGAGATAGCAAGAAGAAATCTCACGGGATATGGAGGAATGATATCTTTCGAACTTGCCGGTGGACTAGAATCAGCTAAACGTATGGCCAGCAAGCTCAAGATATTCTCCTATGCACCCAGCCTGGGCGGAGTCGAGTCCCTAGTGAGCCTTCCCGTGGAAACTTCACATCTGAGTTTGACTCCTGCGGAGAGAAGGGAAGCAGGAATTGCTGACGGGCTCGTGAGGATGTCAGTCGGGATTGAGGACAAGGAGGATCTAATCGAAGACCTCAAATCTGCACTCGAATGAATTGATCTTTGAACCTAACTCTCGCATCAAAAAGTGCAATTATTCCTTATCCAGTTTGAACTCTGTACCAACCTCTTCGAGTATTTTTTTCTCCCTCTGGACGGCCACTGCAAGACAGCACTGTTTTGAGCTCTCGTAGCCAAATTCTCCCAGCCTGTCTGCAGAACTCCCAACTGCCTTGAGAATCATCTCAGCCGCAGTTTCAAAATCTCCAGACTGGAACACGTAACCGTTGGAGTCATTAACGACAAGCTCGCTGACTCCACAACCACTACTCACCACTGCTGGTTTTCTGTTGGTCCATCCCTCCAGAACGGTTATTCCAAACCCTTCAAGGTCAGAAGTCAATAAGACGACCGAGGCCAGTTTATAGGCTGCCCTCAACTCTTCCCTAGTGGAATGACCAAGAAAGGTCACTTGTTCCTCCAGGTGAAGCTCCTTAACCAGACTCACTAGCTCGCTCTTCCATGTTGCTGCTTTTCCAAAACCCAGTCCGCCTTTCGAAGAGGACGAAAAGCTACCATTACCGATGAGTGCAAGTTTCAGTTTTTCTTTCTTTGCTGCGAGTGCAAACGCTTTTATCCCGACATCCTGAGACTTTATTCTGTCCATTCTTGCAACTATGATGATCAGTTTCTCGTCGGCCCTTAAATCTATCTTATCTCTCAGTTTTTCGACTTCACTGATCATCGGCGGGTCCGTCCATTCTCGCGGATCAATGTAGGGGTAAAGCTGATAAGCTCTTCCCCTGTAATCGGACTTGATTAATCCCTCAAGGTCTCTCCGAGTGCTGACGACCACTGCATCAAAGCTCTCCATCCCCTTTACCACAATTCTCCTCGCAAATGCTCCCATCTTCTCAGGAACGAACGGTATGTGCCATCTTAACACCGCGGGAGCGGCTGGGCCGATCGCAGTTCCAGTCATGAGTAGCTGAAAGTCCTGAACGTAAAACAGGTCTATGTCGTTAATGTATTCGAACATCTTTTTTGCGTTCTCCCAGTTGTACGTGGCGTAAGCGTTGAATTCTGCCTGAGTGAACCGGGTCTTTCCAGTCCCGTGTATCTCGGACCACAACCCCTCCTTGAACCTTGTATAGTTTCTCAGCATATTTTCGTCTATTTCAACGTGGGAAATCATCAGATTCCCAATGGAGAGGCTCGGAGGATAGTTTATACCAAGAGATACCCATACTACCCTCTCCAGGAAGCCATCTTCCAGCATGCTCTTGACAGAAGGGTACAACATATTGGTGACTCCTCCCGGAGTAAATTCATAGTCCACTCCTTCCTCCAGAATTTGAATATCTAGTGGGTCTGAGAGGTTGCCATACTTTTCAAGGAGATCCTCGTAACTTGTCTTGAATCTAAGTATTGGCGTTTGGCTGTTTATGCAGATTTTCATCTGTTATTAATCAGGTATTTTATTAAAGGTTTATCCAAGAATTTCGTAGAAGATAGATGCGAGGAGCATTAGTGTTTGATGCAAGGCATATACAGGAAGTCCTTCTGTGCCTTCATCTACCCAAATATTGGTAAATGAAACAATTATAATTTTTCCGAGACTGATCGAAGGTAACAGGTCGACTCAAACACACCTCCACCTCATTTGTTCTAAGAGTTATGGAAAATATAAATATATGAATCTTAAGAAAGAGAAGATGCTAAACGATGACTTCTGGGATTACTTTGAAAAGAACAACTTTTCACTCTCCGTTGTCAAGAGTTACCTTAGAGAGAGCAAGGAAGTAGTAGACTACGAAAGGATGAAGATTAAGGACGGGCGTTACTGGCAAATATCAAAGGACGAGGTGAGATCGATCTATACTATCATTCGGGCGAGGAGACCTGATATCGTAATTGAGACAGGAATGGGTCCAGGAGTTTCAACTACGGCTATTCTCTGGGCGATGAAGAGGAAGGGCAGGTTGATCAGTATTGATCCGGGAATCCCGTACGGAAGGGGAGATAGGGAGATTGGCTTCATCATACCCTCCGACCTGAAGTCTAATCTTGACTATGTTAAAGGCGTTTCATCAATTAAACTTGAAGGTGTGCTCAACTCCATGCAAAGACTCGACGTGTTCTTTCACGACTCAGATCATTCGTATGAGAACGTGAAGTTTGAATTGAACTCAGTTTGGCCCAAGATCAGAAACAACCCGTTGATATTGGTGGACAACTATGACTGGTCCGAGGCGACTAAAGATTTCGCAAAGGAAAGGAACTTGAAACTGAGAAATCTGGCGGATGATCTTGCCCTATTATCAAGATGAAACGAACATTGGGATTTCAGTCAATGGTCGCCCAAAAATTCAAGTGAGCTAGCCAGTTCCTTTGCTCCCTCATCTATACCAGACAGCCAGTAAAAGTCCTGATACATTCTTGCTTTCAAGGAAGCCAAATTTCTGGACTCGTAGTTCTTCAGTTCAAACGGAGTTTTTGTCCTGTACAGTATAAGATTGTCTGGTTTTCCCTTGTACCTCGCCCGTATCTTTCCCGAGAGGAGGTCTCTCCATTCCTTATCACCAATCTTACCGTCGGAGCGTCTGATGATACTTTCTGCCGCGATCCTCACAAAATTCCAGGAGAAGGATCTCCCTTCGAACACGAAGAGCGTGTGCGTTTTCCCGGTGAAGAATCTGATTCCTGTAATCACTACCTTCTTGGTGGGATCTCTCGAGAACGATTCCAGATTACCTTTGAGGAACTCCTCTATTACTCGCTGAAGCACCTTCCCGTCCAAGATATGATCAGAGAAATAGAGGTATTCTTTTTGAAGGGTCTTCCGCAGGTTTACGAACTCGTCTGTCTCATAAAAACCTCTGACGGCAATTCCCTTGATAGAATCAAGGATCTTGCAGACCTTATTCACATCCGGGTGTTCTACTTCTATTATCGAAGAGACGGATCTGACATGGGAATCAGTTCTAGAAGAACCGTACACCCTCCTCACTCCAATAGGAGCAAGTGCTTTTAGGATTTCCCCCTGAACTGTCCTTAGGCTTGGCTGAATCTGGAAGCCGTAGAATGAATCGTCATAGGCAATTCTGAGAAGGCAGTACCTCATATCAGTGCGTCCTAGATGAGATAACGGGATATACGTTTTGAGCAATTCTCTTTCCAGCGATATCGACACGGATGCTGAAGTCGTAATGGTCACTCATTGACCAGTTGTTGCCCGAGACAGTTGCAGGTCTCATATCAACTAATCGTTAATGTTCACTTCTAATTCCATCAATTCGTCTGCGGCAGTCACGTTTGGAAAGATTGACTTTGCCTCTTCTATTATTGGCCTTATGTCGTTGTACCTTGGGCTGAAGTGCACTAGAATCAATCTCTTCGTATTGGAATCCCTCGCCTGTATTGCTGCATCCTTTCCAGTTGAATGACCGTAAGACTTGACCTTGCTCTCATTGGTCTTTTCTCCGGTGGATTCGTGTATCAGGACTGTAGAATCTCTGAAGAGATCGAGGAGACTGGGGTCCCTCCTGGTGTCTCCAGAGTACGATACCTTTCTACCCTTTCGCACACCCGCTGAGATGTCTCCAATGGTGATGACCTTTCCATTAACTCTTGTGGATCCCCCCTCTCTGATCTTTTCGAGCAGATTTCTGGGAACCTTCATTTCCTTTATCTTCTCTTCATCCAGTTTTGCATAGTCCTTTTCAATCAAGGAATAAGATAGGGCAGGTATCGTGTGGTCTGCCTTTGAATAGGCGACAGAATAGTCTCCGAAATCTATCGATGAAGTCCCCTTCAGTTCCTCTATTCTGATCTCAAAATTCAGGGAGTAATACCCTATCGATAGGAGATTTCCAAGGACGGTCGAGGCACCGATCGGACCGTATATTTCCAGCGGTTCCGTTCTTCCGTAGAAACTCATCGTCTGTATCAATCCGGGGAGCCCCAGAAAGTGATCTCCGTGGAAGTGAGTTATGAAAATCCTCTTTATGCGCATCAGGGAGAGAGAGCTCTTCATCAGCGATGTCTGTGCGCTCTCACCACAGTCAAACAGTATTGCCTCGTCGTTGATCCTCACTCCCACACTGAGCGTATTTCTCTGAGGGGTTGGCCAGGAGCCGCCAGTTCCCAGGAAGTAGAGTCTGATGGAAGATATCATTAGGATCGACCAAGTATCTTAAGTTCCACAGCCTTCATCTCCTCAGTGCTGCTCTTAGTTCTGGGCCTTGGAGGAAGGAAATAACAGTCGCACGACGATGTGTCCGAGAGAAATATGTCGAAGGCACCGATCTTTTCCGACAACCTCTCTATCTCAATCTTATCAAATCCTATGAGGGGTCTGAAGATCGGAATGTTGACCTGTTCCTCGATGGTGTTGAGGTTGTCTAGGGTCTGGCTGGCAACCTGACCAAGGTCCTCTCCAGTTACGATCGCCTTCCCCCCTATTTCCCTCGCATAATTTTCTCCCTCTCTGTACATCTCTCTCTTGCAGAAGATGCACGTCCATCTCTGTTCGTTGTTCTTTCTGAGTTCCATTACGGTCTTGCCTATCATCTTCCGATGGTCCATTATCTTA
This sequence comes from Thermoplasmata archaeon, assembly GCA_021787125.1. GTDB lineage: Archaea > Thermoplasmatota > Thermoplasmata > Thermoplasmatales. The sequence continues at coordinate 9,230 of JAJYMI010000087.1, forward strand.
ATTTCGATCGGATATGGTGAATACTGCTCCAGTAATTCCTTGTTCCTGAACACCTTTTCTAGGGTCCTAGAGCTCTGGAAGTAGTGAATGAGGTTCAGCTCCATGCCCCTCTTTAGCATCATGTAAGCAGCAACTGGTGAGTCTATTCCAGCCGAAATGAGAGCTACCCCTTTACCCTGTGACCTGACGGGCATTCCTCCCACTCCTTGAACCGTCTCGTCGTATATGTATGAAAACTTCGATCCGATATCGACTCCGATGTTCTTTTCATAGTTGAACAGGTCGACCTTTGCTTCAGGGTTGGAATTCAAAACCACCTCTCCGAGTCTGGCAGAAAATTCCTGGGAAGTGATCGGGAAATTCTTGTCTCTTCTGTTGACCGTAATCCTAAACTTACCCTTGACTTCAATGTGCGATATCCTGTCTTCTATCTCCGCTATGGTTGAATTCACCCTTTCCACAGAGGAGAAGGAGGCTATGCCAAACACTCTTGAGAGTATATGATCCACTCTGCTATCAGTATCCACTATGAGTCGAGACTCTTCCTTGTTCACATTTCCCTTGACAGAACTCTCGTTGAGTCTTGCCATGATGTTTCTCGACAACAGCTCCTCGAAATAGTTCCTGTTGTCTCCTTTAGTACCTATTTCCGAGTACCTGACGAGGGTTAGCACGATGGTCTAAAGTATCCTCTTTAATCAATCTTTCTTAGCTATATCCATATGCGTTCAGCAATCACGGAATTGCTGATTTGCCCACAACGATAGCAAATGCATCCTGTCATTCTTAGCACTTTCGACAGTTTTCAGAATAAAAATTAATAATGATGCAATATATTGTATCGAAAATGAGTGTCTTCGCCGACTTCCTTCACATTACCATTGAGCTCTTTGTCGTCGTGGACCCCTTCGCTGCAATGATCATGTTTATCTCGCTGGCCAAGGGAGAGGCTGTGAGGGAAAGAAGACGACTCGTCAATGATGCCACACTGTCAAGTTTCCTCATACTTCTGTTCTTTGCCTTTGTTGGATCCTATATACTTCTGTACTTTGGTATCTCTATAGCTGCACTGGAGATTGCTGGTGGCATTCTGATCCTTCTTACTAGCATAGAAATGGTCACCGAGGGAGACAAACCGTCGGGCAAGAAAGGACAGGATGAAGGTGGTCTTGCAAAGAGGGACGTTGGAATAGTTCCGCTTGGAACTCCTCTGCTAGCTGGCCCGGGAGCCATATCCCTGGTCATCCTTCTTATGAACGACTACAAGCACGAGATATTGTTGGTTGTGCTTGGAATAGTGGTCGTTTCATTCATCACTTACTTGCTCTTTTTGTCAAGTTTCTACATCTATGACATTCTGAAGGAGAAGGGAGCCAGGGCACTGACAAGGGTCTTCGGTATACTTGTGGCAGGATTCGCAGTCCAGTACATACTAACTGGCGTTACCGTTTTCTTCGGCATCCACATCTGAACTGCGGTCAATTTATTAATATTGTGAAACAATGGTACCCAAATGACTGTGATCAAGGCAGACGTCGCGAACGTTCAGGAGATCATAGATGCAATGGCAAGAGGGCCAGTAGTTCTACCCACAGAGACTCTCTATGCGCTGTCTGTTCCAATTAGCAATAAATCAGGATATGATATGGTATACAAACTCAAGAACATCAAAATGCAGAGCGCCAGTCCGATCGGCTTTTATGGACTGAGGGATATGGAGAAATACTGTGTCATGGACGAGGGAGCGAAGAATATAGTAAGGAACCTCATGCCCGGTCCCCTGACACTCATTCTCAAGTCCAAAATGGAGGCTCACTGGGTCGTGAACGAGAGAGTTGCGGCAAGAATTTCATCGAGCCTGCTTGTCAGAGAGATCATACGGAAGGTTGGACCAATAACTCTGGTGGGAGCTAACATCAGAGGCTTTAGATCTTCAGCAGATCTCGATGAGATAATTGGGCAGTTCGGCGACAAGGTAAGGCTCTACGTGAACGGAGGAAATATCAGCGGGGTCCCATCAGCAATTTACGACTATACCAACAAGAAAATGTTAAGAGAGGGTGAGATTACTCTCAGGTCGATAAAGGAGTCAGAACATGGAATTCGATGATTACGTCCAGGCAGGAAAGATAGCTTCCAGGGCCAGGAAAGAGGGGTACGCCATGATAGAGGAAGGTCTGGAGCTTAGGAAACTGGCAGACTACATCGAAGAATCCATCAGGAAAGATGGCGCCAACATTGCTTTTCCCGTCAATCTTTCCATTAACAACGAGGCGGCCCACTTTACACCCGCTCCAGACACTGACCTGAAGTTTCAACAGGGAGACCTGGTAAAGCTGGATCTAGGCGCTGAGGTCAACGGCAGCCTGGCTGATACGGCGGTGACAAAGGAAGTGTCGACGGATAAATGGACAAATCTGATCAACGCGTCTCGGGAAGCCACCGAGAATGCGATCAAGAAGGTGAAGGTCGGAGCACTGACTTCTGAGATCGGAAGGGAAGTGGAGGCGACGATCAGGAGATATGGCTACAATCCAATCTACAACCTCACAGGTCACACCCTTGAGAAGTACGTGCTGCATGCAGGTACATCTTTTCCGAACTATGATGACGGTTCAAGGGTCAAGCTCTATCCGGGCATGACGTTTGCGATTGAACCATTTGCGACCACAGGAAAGGGGAGGGTGAAAGGGCTCGAGTTTGGAAACATCATGCTCTGCCTGAAGGAGGATTCCGATGAATCTCTCAAGATTCTTAGAAAGGTCTCCAGAAGTCTGCCTTTCTCCATGAGAGACGCAGCCAGGAGTTTGAAGAACTACGATCTTGTCATAAAGGAGGCGCAGAAGAAGAAGTTCCTATACTTCTACCCTGTGCTGAAGGAGAACAAGGGAGAAATGGTAGCGCAGACCGAACACTCCATCTACCTAAGAGAGGACGGACCGGTCATAACAACCTTGTGACCTGTTTATCAACCTCTCTGTACAGCTCCTCCAAGCTACCGTTGCTGTCTATGAACACTAGATTGTCTATTCTCCCTTTGAGGCTGTAATATAGGTTCTGTACGCCGTTCAGATACTCTCTCTTTTCGAATCTCGAAGTTGAGCCTCTCTTCATCACTCTTCCTAGTGCAACGTCCACATCACAAAAAAGGACAAACACGTGGGTTGGAAGCGAGGGAAGAAGTCTGGCCGTATTCATGAAAAAGTCAAAATACCGACCTATGTCATCGAACGATTTGCTGAGGTAATATCCCTGGTATGCATAGCTGGAGAACAGGGAACGATCTGAGACCAGATTACCACTCCTCTTTCCCTCCCGGAGGAGTGCAGCCCGATCAGCCATGAACAGGAAGAAATCCGTCACCGGATCCCAATCTTCTTCATTGATGAGAGACCCTATCTTACTGGAAGATGGCTCCTGGACGACCGAGAACTTGAATTTCTCCGCTATGTGCTTCGTGACAAATGTCTTTCCAGTACCATCTATCCCCTCAATCGCAAGGTATACGCTAGAAGAACGAGTCAATGCTCCGCTGCACCCCCTGTTTCCTGGCTTCCTTCACTCTGTTCAGAGCAGAGGATACCCTTTCGGCAGAGAAATCGTGTCCTGATACCAGAATATCCAGCACCTTTTGCTCGTTGAATTCTGGTACCTTGATGTGTCCGGGATCTACTACATCTGGATTGAGAAAGATGTTCCTAATCTCATCATAGTTCTCTATCTTGATGTTTGAAATGTTCTTAACCGAACCGTTCTTCTTTATCAATTGGTATGCCTTCTTCGGGCCTATTCCTTTTATGCCATCGTTGAAGTCAGTGCCTATAAGGATGCCCATATCGATCAGCTGTTCCCTCGTGATACCAAGTTTTCTCAGTACTTCATCATTGATAATGATCTCTGGCTTTATGTCGACTACCCTCCCCGTTCTACCATATCTCCTCTTTCCGCTTATGGTGAGATTTCTTATGAGTCGAGGTGAACCAAAGAGGAGGGAATCGTAGTCCTGTGAGACGGCTGAATATACAGAACCAACTCTGCAGAGGAACGATGCCTCTGCCTCTCCTTCTGATGGTGCGTCTATTACCGCTATCCCTATTGAATTGAGGAGTTCCTTCGATTCCGAGATCATCTCTGACGTGAGCCTTGAGGTCCTGGAGGCAAAACTCTTCGCCTTCTCATAGTCGCCCATGGCAAGTGAAAGGCGATACTCTTCCTCTGCCTTTTCCTTGAGTGCAATTCTTTCCTTGATCGTCTTGTCTTTCAGTGCGGGAGGCTTTCCATCGAAAACGTACACCGGCACGATCCCACTTTCGAGAAGGCTGATATTCCTGTAGAACAGTCCAGAGAGGTGTGAGGTGATCTTCCCCTGTTTGTCCTTGAGGGGACTGCCATCATACTCCCTTATGTTGCTCAGGAACTGGTATATGACATTGAAGGCATCTACCGCGAGCATCCTTCCCTTGAGAGTCTTTAGATCAACTTCATTGCTTTCTAGCAGAGAGGAAATGTCTACTCCCATCTGATTTATATAAGGAAATCTGGCTAAAAAATCTATTCAATACCTCTCTCTGTGATCGCGAACGAACACTTCACGTCTTCTGGAAGACTCCTGTGCTTCACAACCACAAGTTCTCTCTTCCCGCTTCCGAGTTTCTGTATCCTGAATATCGCCTTCGCTATGTGGGACAGCGCACTTCCCCCAACCGGCTGCACCTCGCTGGTAGTCTTATCCATGTACACCTGGTTTACCAGTATTACTGGTATGTTCATAGACAGGGCAATGTTGTTCAGCATCTCTATCTGAGTGATCAGCGTGTTGGATGTCTTCCTCCGTAACTCGGCCCTTATCTCCCTCTCTGCACGGTAGTGGACAGTGATCGTGTCGAAGACCAGGAGCACGACTTCATTCATCGACTGCACGAGATTGAGAATCTTTGGTACGGACTCGAGCTGTTCTTCGTAGCTTCTTATGCGGAAGAACTTGAGGTTGGAGAGGACAGATCCGTCACTCGTCATCTGAGAGATTCTCTCCGTCGAGACACCCTCTGTATCGATGAAAATTACCTTACCCATTTCTGAAGACTTTATCGACGCATAGAGGACCAGGTTCGTCTTTCCAGACCCTGGTTCACCGTAAATCTCCGTTATTATGCCTCTTTCAAATCCTCCCTCGATGCACCTGTCAAGTCTCGGTAGTCCGGTGGAGAGTCTGTCTGTCATTTCAGGTCTTTGAGGACGTTGGTCAACTCTCTGAGATCGTTTCCATGTATTATGCAGTCAACATAGTCGAAGTCCTTCTCCGAGTTGAACAAAATAGAGTAGTCAGAACTCTTGAACATATCTCTGTCCCATTCCGAGTCGCCGATCGAGACCTTGTGTCCCTTGAACTTTTCCAAGAAAAGTCCCTTTTCGTGCGGGTTCACTACAGCCGTTCCTCCAACGAGCACATCGTTCTTGAAAACAAGAGCGTTGGAGTATATCTCGTCGAGGGCGAAGTAATCGCCAACCTTCTTGACGATCACGTCTATACCCCCGGAGATTGCTATCTTCTTGCCATCGAACTCCTCCAGGAACTTTTTGAGGTACTGAAAGTTGGGATTCGGTTCAATTCCCTTTGCAATCTCTCCGAAGTCACTTCTTGTAATCCTCTGCTTCTTTCTGAGCCACAGGTTCACGTCACGGTCTATGAATTCTTGGTAACCAATCTCTCCTTTCACAAATGCGCGCAGCGATTCCTCATTCTCCACTCCAAAATGCGTATGAATTGTGTTCCAGCTGCTCTTGGGCTTTAGGAGTACTCCATCAACGTCAAACGCAATGAGGGATGGCCGCATTGTTATGGCATAATTACTTCCTATAAGAATTTGCTTTGAAGTGGAGGCGGCGAACCGCATTTCCCATGCCCTCGCGGAACACAGTACGCGTGCGGAACGCGGACGGGCTTAACCTTCGGGTTCGGAATGAGACCGGGTGTTTCCCCGTCGCTATGGCCGTCAACCGACAAGAAATAGGGATGGACTATTTTATCCTTTCTTTACGGTGGTCGCAGTTCAAATAAATCGATTCTTCAGCGTCCCGAGGCCTTCAATGCTCACTTCCACAGTGTCTCCAGGTTTTAACCAGTGTTTCTCCTTGTCCTTCATGCCCATTACCACACCCTCGGGTGTTCCAGTGGATATGATATCGCCAGGTTTGAGTGTCAAGTACTCGGAGATGTAAGAAATCAGCTTGCCAATCGAGAATATCATGTTCTTGGTGTTGGAGTCCTGCCTGACCTCTCCATTGACCTTAGTCTTGATCCACATGTTCTGCGGATCGGGGATTTCTTCCTTTGTAACGATCGAAGGTCCGTTTGGATAGAAACCATCCAGAGTCTTTCCGAGAAGATATTGTGATGTCCTGTACTGAAGCTCTCTTGCAGATACGTCATTTCCTATGAAATAACCGAAAACGTACTTATCGAAGTCATCACCGACGTTTCTTGCAGTCTTGCCAATGATGATCCCCAGTTCCCCCTCATAGTCCACCTTCAGGTCTGGGTTTGAAATTTTTATATTATCCAGGTGGCCGGCTAGTGAATTGGAATACTTGCTGAAGAGTACGGGGTTATCCGGTACTTTCTTTTCGGTTTCCAATATGTGGGACCCGTAGTTCAGACCGACGCATATGATCTTCTCAGGATTTCCTACCGCAGGAGCGAAACTAGAGTGGTCGACATCGAGATAAGAGTAATTCCCCCTTTTCAATTCTGTTTTGATTAGAGAAACTTGGGCAAAAACATCTGCCAAGTCGGTTTCGTTTTCCTGTTTGTTCAACAGTTCAGCCACTGAAACGTACTTTCCTTCAACTTCTACTGCTAGGCTCACTTTTCTGCCAGCCTTCAAACGAAAGAATCTCATGTAACTCGATCACAGAGTACGTTCAAGATATAGAAATCATCGAGAACTGAGTAAATTGCCTGTAGGATGGTCGGTTATTTTTTGGTGAATGGAGGTCAGAAAACAAGAAAGACTCCAACCTATAGGCACTCATCTTTAGCGAATTTATGACAGTCTCTTCCTCAACTCATCCTTCTGCGCTTTTCCAACGGGATTTCTTGGGATAGAGGTCACCTCTTCGACTCTCTCTGGCCACTTGTATATCGCAACGTCATTAGTCTTCATGATACCCTTAATTTCGTCAAGTCCCAGCTTCTCCCCAGGCTTAGGAACGACAAAAAGACAGACTTTCTCCCCAAGCACCTCGTCAGGCATAGGAACGGCAGCAGCATCAGCTACTCTCTGATCCCTCTTTGCAATGTCCTCAATTTCTGCGGAGCTGATGTTGAAACCTCCTCGAATAATGATATCTTTCAGCCTGTCAAAGAAGGATATCCTGTCCTTCGATACAATGGTGAACAAATCACCCGTATGGAAAAATCCATCTTTGTCGAACACGTGGCTCGTCAGATTTGGCTGATTGTAGTATTCTGGAATTGTGAATGGGCTTCGGAAGCATAGTTCACCGACGCTACCTATCTCAGTGGACTCTTTCCCCGTATCTGGATCCACTATCTTTGCTTCTGTCGCCTTGAAGAAGGGTATATCTTCCATCTTTCCCGGTCCAGGCCAGGGAAAGCTTCTTGCTCTATCCGAGAGGTCTTGGACACTGTCTTTCGTAGAGAAAAGCCCCGTCCCTTCATTCTGCCCCCATACGTTGATAGATTCTATCCCCCATCTCCTCTTAAATTCTAGGAAAGTCCAAGGTGGCGGAGGAGCCGATCCCTGAACGAAAAATTCTGTTGCCCTCAAGTCAAATTTATCCACGTCGGGATGCTTTAGCATCGCCACGGCCACGGCGGGCGGGGCAAGTGTAAAATTGACTTTTTCCCCGACCAGCTGTTTGAGGTACAGAACAGGATCGAATGGGTGGTGAAGGACAAAGGTTCCTGACACCATCAACCAGGGAACGATCCCAACGCCTATTCCCGTCATATTCACAAGGGGTGCTGGATTCATGACGACGGCACCGTCGCTGAGGATACCACCCTTGAATTCTTTCCTGTAAAAGAATCTCAGAAAACCCCAGTTGTTGTGGCTCATAGGACACGCCTTTGGTTCCTTTTCAGTCCCCGATGTCCATTCGATCACGGCGACATCGTTTCCCTGAATTTCGTTGGTAGCTCTGTTCAGACCAGATGAGATTGGTTCATTTGTCATCGCGTCTCTAATTTCTGCAAGGGAGAACAAGTCGGGAGGTCTCAAGTTTCCAATGTCGAGATTATTGATCATATCAAGGTGATCAAAGTTTTTGAATTTTGTCGAAACAAAGGCAGAAGCCCTTGTGGTCTCCACGACGCTCTTTAGTTCGTGTGCCCTCCACTGCATTGGTACGGGAGAAATTATCCCTCCAAATCTCCAGACCGCCAGATAGGTTATCAGTAGCTCGCTTATGTTCGGTAGCTGAATCACCACCACTTTATCCTTTGCTAGGCCCTTACTCAGGAAAAAGGAAGAAAGTCTGTCAACCCTCTCATTAAGTTCACGGTAGTTTATCCTTTCGGGCTTTATTCCAACGAGATCTTCCTTGTTAGGTGGATCTACTATTGCAGTCCTGTCAGGATTCTTTGAGGCACTCTCAAGAAATCTTCCTATCAGCGTTATGTTGTCCCACCAACCTTCCCTGCTGTATTTTTCGGCTCTCTCTCTTGAAACAAGAACGACCATAGGATGAATATTAACTTCCTCAGGTTAATATCTTTTTGTGCGGCTAACTTCTCAACATATTCTTAAATTCATTTCAAATTCACCTAAAATAATCCATTAAGGTTTTGTTTTTGTCTGGTGTTAAAACAAGACAAGACAGTGATCCTAACCGAATAAGGTGGTTGTTACAATGGGGATAAGACGATTCAAGATAAGTGGCTTACAGATTTCGTCGATCGATGAGACGCTCCACAATCTCTTAGAAAGGGCATGTGATAAAACGGTGATAAAAAAAAGATAAAAAAGGGGGAGATGGATCACTCTCCTCCGGATGCATCCTCCGCCACGTACTTCTCAAGGGATTCAGTCTTCCATCCGCTGTATTGGC